>CAZDVN010000077.1:0-1573 GCA_964508955.1 uncultured Candidatus Saccharibacteria bacterium | reverse complement strand
AGGGATTAGGGATTTCTTTAAATATTTGACTATTTGTTGGGGTAAAATTCAGGCTATTTAAATTAAAAGAAAAAAGTAATTATTTCTTTTTATCTTATTACATAACATTACAGTCTTTTCTTTTTCTTTAACAAAATTTATAAAAATCAATCATTTTTATAAACAGTAAAAAGATTCATAAAAAAAATTACAGAAAAAAGTTTAAAATTTTCGTAATGGATGTCTTGCTGAAAAATGATTGCGAAGTGTTGTAAGATAAAATTTAAAATAAACAAAAGATGAGGGTTGCTAGAAAAATAATTTTATCATTTAACAAAAGTTTAAGAGTTTTTTTATTCTGTCCATTAAACAGTAGGGGTTATTATATAAAAGCAATTTGGTGATATCAAAAGAAAGATTACTTTTCCATGTTTACAAGCTTAAGGATGTAAACAATTCAAGAAATATTATAAAGTAAAATTGACAAAAAAACTGGTAACTTATAATAAAAGTTAGATTAATATAAAAAATAAATCTTTATGAATAAAAAGAACTTTCTCATAATATCTTTTTTGGTCTTGGGAGCTGGTTTTTTTGGTTTTATTCTTTCGAGTCAGTTAAGTTCTGTCCTTGCAGAGAATGAATTGCTCAATCCAGGACATCTTTGGAATGAGTTGGAATGCAGTGAGACTCTTTGTGTGACTCAAAACGGAGTGGGAATAGGAACGATTAATCCAGACGAATCTCTTCATATTACCAAAAAAATTAAAGTAGGAGATAGTGTAATCTATGATCCCTCTAGAGATGCCTCACCGTGGTTATTTGAAAACTTTGTTTCAGTGCCTGGTCCAGGCGACGGCCCCTCTCATGCAGCAAACAAAGGATATGTAGATGGTCTTCTTTTTGATGCTTATGAGTATGTAGATTCTCTTAGTATTTCTTCATCTCCATCAGAACTTTATGATGCTAGAGATGGAAATAAATATTCTACAGTTCAAATTGGAGACCAATACTGGATGGCCGAAAACTTAAGGTATTTGCCTAATGTAGTTCCTCCTATTGGAACAGCAAGCGAAACGGACTCTTATTATTATGTTTATGGCTATGATGGAATAACTGTCGCAGACGCTAAAAAAACGGATAATTATGTTATTCACGGAGTATTATATAACTGGCCTGCAGCAATGGATGACGCTTGTCCAGAAGGTTGGCATTTACCTACGATGGCAGACTGGTTCGCTCTTAAAGACGAGTTAGGAGGATATAATGAAGCAGGAGAACATCTTAAAGTTAATGGTTCTTCAGGATTTAATGGATATCTTTCTGGCTACATTTCAGAAAATAGTTATTGGAACTCTTTTGGTAATTACGCGAGATTTTGGTCTTCTACCTTAGAGGGGACAAAAAATTTGCCGGGATATTGGGTTCTTAATTGGTTCAATGACTCATTTAGTAACGTTACCATTTCTCCTTCTTGTGGCCACTCTGTTCGTTGTTTAAAAAATGATTCTATCTAATCATTTTCAAAAGGCCTTTAATAAATTATTCTATTGTTTGCTTGATAATATTAATTTATCAAAAAAAAGATTAATAT
>CAZDVN010000076.1:0-1582 GCA_964508955.1 uncultured Candidatus Saccharibacteria bacterium | reverse complement strand
TATAAAAATAAAAAAATTAAAAAAATTAAAATAGGTGAAAAAAAAGAAATTATTTTTCGTTCGCCATGCAGAATTGATATTGGATTGTTGGATTATTCAGCTTTAAAATTTACAGATGAAAAAGATTATAAGGCAGGAGAAATGTCTTTTGCTTGTGATTCTTATACTTGGGTAAAAGTTAAGCTAATTAATACCCCGAAAATAATAATTAAAAGTAAAAGAAGGATATTTGTTGAGCATTATGCAAAAATTATAAAAAAATCAACAAATTATAAAGGGGGATTTGAAATTGAAACAAGAACACATCCATATAAGCATGTTGGTTTTGGATCGAGTGCAATTTTAGCAGAAACAGTTGCCTATGCCATCAATGAAATTTTAGGTTGTCCATTGACTTTTAGAGAGCTTAGAAAATTAGTTGCTTATAATTTTGTAGAAGAAAGTGATAGCGATAAAGGAATGCTTTTTCCTGGAGCTTCAACTGGAGGGTCTTTTAATACGATAAAAGAAGGAGGATTTGTTATTACATCTTCCGAATGTGAAAGTATATTTAGGAAGCCAATACCTTTAAATGCTTATTTTATTGTTGGAACTCCAAATGTTCAAGTGGCTGGACCAGAAGCATCCGAAACCGATGTGAATGTTATGGGGTGGGAAAGGCATAACGAAAGAATTAATGCGGCAAAGTCTTGTCTTTGGATTCTTATGGAAATAATGCCATATTGGACTGCGGGCAATTATAAGAAAGCGGGAGAAGCTTTTTATAATTATACTTTTTTTGGAGGAAAATCCATGCAAATGCTTTTTTATAGATGTGACATATCAGGAATATTGTTTGAATTAAAAGAATCTGGAATAGAAGGAGGGTGGATGACTTCGGCAGGACCAAGTTTAGTAGCTTTTACATTAAGTGAAAAAAAATTAGAAAAAGCTGTAAAAATATTTAAAAGAAGAAAATGTAAAAATATAACAATAGTTCGGCCAAGCAATGAAGGAATAATAGAGGTAGATGATTTTCCAAAAAAATAAGATGGAATGCAAAATTTTAAAAAAATTAGGAAAAAGTAAAGTGCCTATTTTAATAATTTTAGTGGGAGAGTCTGGTGTTGGCAAAACAACCTTTGTTAATAAGATGAAAAGTAAGAATAATTGGTTTGAATCCAGTAAGGCCATAATTTGTGAGTTGAGAAGTAAAAATATAGAAATAAATCATAACACAATTCATTCTTTGGCTGTTAAAAAATATGAAGAAAATTCATATTGGCAAATTCCTCAGATATTAAAGGAATTGTTTTCTAAAGATTTTTTAGTTCTTGATGGTCCAAGAAGGTTTAGAGAGGTGGAAGCATTATTGAAAAAAGCTAATATTAGAAAAATTATAGTTAGAATTAAAGTTCTGAATGATCAAAAAAGAACAGAAAGATTAATTAAAAGAGATGGTATAGAAAATAATGATTTTGAAAAAATAGTAAATGATGAAACTCGAGAAACAGAAATAGAAAAAATTATTTCATTAGCCGATTTAGAAATTATTAATAATAAAAGAATTGAAGATTTTGAGGCGATAGCATTGAATTTTCCC
>CAZDVN010000075.1:0-1628 GCA_964508955.1 uncultured Candidatus Saccharibacteria bacterium | reverse complement strand
ACGCCTGTGCATGCGATTGAAGGAATACTTTACATAAATAATAAAAATATTTATTTTTTAAATGAAGAAAACAAATCATTTGAAATTAAAATCGAATCGGATTCGGAAATAAACTATACTTCTTATTTTGATAAAATATTATTTTACAATGAAAATAAGGTTTGGTTAATGTTTTTGAAAAAGTATGAAACTCCTTTCTTCAAAGAAGCTTTTTCTGTAATTAATATTCATGAATTTTCAGAAAAAATAGAAAACATTAAGTGGCTAAACGGAGATTATTTTGTTTTCACAATAGATAAAGAAGCTTTTGTAAGCGAAATAGACAACAGAAGTAACATAAATATGTTTAGCTTGGATAAAAAAGAAATATCTAAAATATTTTTCAATGGAGATAATAAAAAATTATTATTACTAAGCAAAAATAATTTCTTGATTACTGAAGAAAAAATAATGCCGTAATAAAAAACAAACACGTTTCCGTGTTTGTTTTTATAGTCTTATCTTTTTGACCATTGAGGAGCTTTTCTAGCTCTTCTCAATCCAAACTTTTTTCTTTCTTTCATCCTTGGATCTCTAGTTAGAAATCCTGCCTTTCTTAGTCTTTTCCTGTAGTCTGGATTGAAAACTACTAAAGCTCTTGCGATGCCATGTCTTACGGCCTCAGCCTGAGAATTAATACCCCCTCCTTTAACAACAACTGTAACTCTGAACCTTCCTAAAGATTTCATTTTATCTAGAGAGTCTAAAACTGTTATTTGCAAAAAATGAGTTATAAAATGTTTCTTAAAATCTTCTCCGTTAACAATTATATCTTTGTCTCCTTTTGTATAAAGCCTAACTCTTGCAACAGATGTTTTTCTTCTTCCTGTTCCTTCAAAATACCTATCATCAAGATTTTTAAAATCATCTTCGTTTAAAACAAAATCGTCATCTGATATCCTTTCAGGTAAACCAAACTCAGCATTATTAATCTTAATGGTTTCTACCTTTTTATCATTCTTAGTATCTTCAACTTCTTTCTTTTTTCCTTTTACTGCAACCTCTTTCTTTTCTTTTTTAATCTCTTTTATTTCTTTCTTTTCTTTTCCCAATTCAACCTCTTTCTTTTCTTTTTTAACTTTTAATGAAGGTTTTTTTACAGGTTTTTTTGTTTCTGTTTTCTTTTTTGTTATTTTTTTCTCAGCCATATTATTAATCAAATTTTAATCTCTTTAAATGCCTTGCTCTCAACTTGTTTTTTGGCAACATTCCATTGACAGCATATTTCAAAATTTCTCCTGGATTTTTTTCAAAAATCTTAATCATTGGAATATGTTTATCATTTCCCAAATAGCCTGAATGCCTAAAATATGTTTTGTCTTCTAATTTATTTCCAGTTATTTTCATTTTTTTAGCATTAGAAACAATAACAACGTTGTTGGGTTCTTTATTAGGAGCATAATCAACTTCTTTTTTTCCTTGCAAAATCAAAGAAATTTCCGTAGCTAATCGGCCTAAAGTTTTATCTTTAGCATTGATTCTAATAACTTCTTTATTTGGTGCTTTTTCAGTTTTCATAATATTAAACTAATTCAATAATTGCCATTTTAGCACTATCGCTTTTTCTTTGTCCTAATTTAATTACTCTT
>CAZDVN010000074.1:0-1639 GCA_964508955.1 uncultured Candidatus Saccharibacteria bacterium | reverse complement strand
GCCTTTCTATTGATAAAAATACTAAAATATTATATAGTATACTTATCTACGTTCTTCATAACAAAAAAACGTAGGTAAAAACAACTAATTTAGGAAAAAGCTCCGCTTAATAGCGAAACATAATCCTAAATAGAAAAGGAGGTAGGAATGATAATCAAGGCAATAGTTATCCTTAAAGAAAGGATAACAGAAAGTGCTCTTTTTGAAAAACCAAAATCTTATCCTTGGGAAAAATGTTTTTTCGAAAAGACTTTTGTTGTTAGATACAACAGAGAGAATAGATTATATTATTTTGAATATGATCTGCTTAATGAAAAAATTCCAGATAATCTAAAGGAATTTGTACAAAAAGTTTCCGCTGAAACGACAATTCCCTTAAGTAACGATAGAAAATCTGGCAAATATGCTAATGTCTCTGCTCAAGGATTTGTTCAAAGAATAAATTTTATAAGCGGTAAAATCCGCATTGTGGTCACTGGACCTGATGCAGAAGATGTCGCCTCACTCTTTTCTGGCATTTTAGCTGGAAATGTTCTCCCAATAGAAGATTGGGATGCTGAACAAAAAAAGGAAAGTTGAGTAAAGTCCGAGGCAAAAAAAAGGACTAAAATAATGCCTCTTTTTTTATACATAAAATTTTAACAAAATTATAAGTTTTTTTACTAAAGTTTAGAATTTGCTTTTGTTATTTTTATTGACTCATGCTATTGACATTTTAACATATATATTTTAGAATTATTATGGTAATGAGAAGGAGAATTTAAAATGAAAAAATTAAGAAAAGAAATGAGAGAAATGATTGTCTTCTCTCTAATAGAGAGAAGAAAGTGCAGAAATATATATGAGAGAAAATTGAGAATAGGCGACACTGCAGGAAAAGTTTTAATGGCAGGTATTAAGCCTAAAGACATCAAAGAGGCAACAAGCGAAGAAATAGAAGAAATGGAAAAAATTATTTCTACTTGGAAGATCTCTGAAAAAATAGAAAAGCATAGAGAAGCAAATCATTAAATAGATTTTTTTGCAAAGCTTCTCTTTTTTTTGTACTAAAATTCTATAAAGACTCTTATTTCTTTCCCTTTTCCAAACTATTGCTATTGACAATATATGTTTTTGTGTTATATGATAGTTAAGGAGAAGAAATGAACTGGAGATTATTGAAAGCAATAATCAAAATAGTTTTTTTTATTTTGATTATTTTCCTGGTAATGTCCATACCGCCTTTGGTGGCATGGATCATTCCAGGAATGGCAGGAACCATGGGAATTATTGAACTATTCCTCATGGGAGGAATAGTTTTTGTTGTAGGACTAATCCTATTAGGAAAAGGATTATGAAGCTAAGTCAGCAGAACTATAAACTGTAAAAAGTCCAGCAAGACTCTAAACTGCTTTTTTTATTGGAACAACTCTATTGACTGTCAACATATATGTTGTATAATCATTGTGGTAATGAAATGGAAAAAAGAAGCTTAGTAATTTTATCCTTAGGAGTTTTCCTATGTCTTACCATAGGATACCTAGGGAAATGGATAACATACGGATTTTTTATTTCCCTATGTTTTATCCTGGGCATGCTTGGCATGCTGGCATACAGCTGGTGTGAAAAAACGTGATGGCAATCATTTAAAATGATTTCG
>CAZDVN010000073.1:0-1654 GCA_964508955.1 uncultured Candidatus Saccharibacteria bacterium | reverse complement strand
TTAGAAGAAACAAATTTTACTAAATATTTCTTTTTAAATAAATTAAAAAATATTGATAAAGAAAAAATGTCGAACGCAGCTAGAAGTTTTTCTAAGCCTTTGGCTGCTGAAAAAATATCTAAAGAAGTTTTAGACTTTTTAAAATAATATGACTAATAAAAAAATAAGGACAAGGTTTGCTCCTTCTCCAACTGGACATCTTCACATAGGAACGATAAGAACAGCTCTTTTCCCCTATCTTTTTTCTAAAAAAAATGATGGAGATTTTATTTTGAGGATAGAAGACACCGATAAAGAAAGATCAAAGAAAGAGTGGGAAGAAGAACTATTAAAAGGTCTTGACTGGTTAGGTATAAAATGGGACGAAGGGCCTAATTTATCGGGAGGGTATACGGGTGATTTTGCTCCTTATAGGCAAAGCGAAAGAGGAGAAATATATGAAAAATATTTAAGGAAAATGATTGATGATGGTTCTGCTTATTATTGTTTTTGTTCTAAAGAAGAAGTTGAAGCCCAAAAACAAAAATTAATGGCTATGGGAGAGCCTCCTGTTTATAAGGGGAAATGCAGAAACCTACCCAAAGAAAAAGTAGAAGAATATTTAAAAGAAGAAAGGCCTTTCGTTATAAGATTTAAAACTCCGGAAAATAAAAATATAGTTTTTGATGATATTATAAGAGGTAAAATTGAAATCAATAGTAACACAATGGGAGATTTTGTTATAGCTAAAAATTTTAAAAATTCTTTATTTAATTTTACATGTGCAGTTGATGATTTTCAAATGAAAATTACTCATGTTATAAGGGGAGAAGATCATATTCCTAATACGCCAAAACAAATTTTAATTATTAAAGCTTTAGGTGCCGAAGAACCAAAATATGCTCATCTTTCTTTAATACTTGGAGAAGATAAAAAAAAGCTCTCAAAAAGAACAGGAAAAACTTCTTTGATAGATTATATCGATGATGGTTATCTCCCCAAAGCCGTTATTAATTTTATTGCTTTTCTAGGATGGAACCCGGGAACGGAAAGAGAGAGATATACAATGGAAGAATTAATAAATGATTTTTCTTTAGAAAAAGTTCAAAAATCATCTGCTATATTTAATATAGACAAACTAGATTGGATAAATGGTTCTTATATCAGAAAACTTTCTTTAATGGATTTAACTAAAAAATGTTTACCATATTTATTAAAAAATAACTTAATTGAAGAAATTTCTCCTGAAAAATATTTAATTGTTGAAAATAAAGAAGAAATAAGTATTGAAACAATCTCTAAAATGGTCTCTCTTTATCAAGAAAGATTAAAAAAACTTTCTGAAATTTCAGAATTAATAGATTTATTCTTTAAGGAAAAACTAGAATACGATAAAGAATTATTAAGGTGGAAAGGTATGAGTGATGAAGAATTAAAAATTTCTTTAGGAAATTCTTATAAGGTTATTTCACAAATAGAAGATTTTACTAAAGAAAACATAGAAAGTAAGATTATAGAAGAGGCAAATAAAGAAAGCAATAGGGGAAATATTTTATGGCCATTGAGGGCTTGTATTACTGGAAAAAAGAATTCTGCTCCTCCGGTTGATATCATTTTGGTGTTAGGCAAGGAAAAAACGTTAAAGAGGATTAAAATGGCTTTAGAAATGTTTGAA
>CAZDVN010000072.1:0-1709 GCA_964508955.1 uncultured Candidatus Saccharibacteria bacterium | reverse complement strand
ATAAATGGATATATACTAGAATATAGTAAAAAATATATAGTTTCTGAAAAAGGCTCCTTAGAAAAATCTGAAGTGGTTATAATATTAGGAGCCAAGGTTTATAAAGACAAACTAAGTTCCATTCTTCAAGATAGAGTAGACACAGCAATAGAAATATTTCAAGACGGAAAAGTTAAGAAAATATTAATAAGCGGAGATCATGGACAAGATGATTATGATGAAGTAAATGCAATTAAGGGTTATCTTTTATTAAAAGGAATCTCAGAAGAAGATATCTTTACGGATCATGCTGGATTCAGTACATACGATTCAATGTATAGAGCAAAGCATATATTCGGAGTAGAATCTGCCATAATTTCAACTCAAAGTTTCCACCTTCCAAGATCCATATATATCGCTAGAAAACTAGGGATAGAGGCTTATGGTTTTCCTGCAGAAAAAAGAATTTATGGAAAAGAAATAAATAATTATATAAGAGAAAGCTTTGCTATAGTTAAAGCTTGGTTTGATGTAAATCTTAATTCTCAGCCTAAATATTTAGGAGAAAAAATATTGATTACTGGCAATAGCCAAGCTAGCTGGGATAGAGTTGTTCCTCAGGAATTAATAGATAAAAAGCCCATTGAAGATAATTTTATAAAAAAACTGGTTGAGGCTGCCATGGAACAAACAACTAAAAAAGTGACATACGACCCATCTTATTTTCAAATAGATTATCCCATGGGAGACATACCTGAAAACAAAGGAGTTTGTACGGATGTAATAATTAGAGCTTACAGGAAAGTTAACATTGATTTACAAAAAAAAGTTCATGAAGATATGGCCAAAAACTTCTTAGTTTACCCTCAAAAATGGAATTTATCTAAAACCGATACAAATATTGATCATCGAAGAGTCCCAAATCTTCAGGTATTTTTTGCACGCTTTGGGAAAGAATTATCACTATCAAAAAATTCAAATGATTATAGTCCAGGAGACATTGTCGCCTGGGATTTAGGAAAAGGAATTACCCATATTGGAATAACTACTAACTATTATTACGGCAACACACCTTTAGTAGTTCATAACATTGGAGCAGGTCCTAAACTAGAAAACATGCTTTTCTCTTTCAACATAATCGGGCACTATAGCTACAAAGACTTAGATAATTAAGAGTTTAATTATTTTTATCAACTATTCCCATAACCAATTCGTCTAAACTAAACGTTTCTCTTTCTTCTATACATTCAGTTTTTTGCGGATCATCATAATTAGAACATTGAACATATCTAGCAACAAAACCAAGAGAAAGAAGGTTACCATCATAAATAGTAGAATAATTATATGTTGTGTAAACTGATCCTGCTGCCCCCTCACTTGATCTTTCTATGCAATAAGTTCTATCTCCAATAACTCTTTTGTCTATCCCAGAAGAGAAGCTACTTTCTGGTTGAGTTTCCTCGCAGTCTATTTTATTATCAACAACTTTAAGATTTGAAGGATATTCATTCTCATCATAAATAATCTTTATTGACCAGTCTTGAAAAGAAATATAAGCAGCACCTGTATTTTCAGGAATTTGAAAATTTATTTGTTCCGGGTAATTATCAACATCTGCTACCTTATCTTTTTGAAATAAAAAGTAAGCACCGAAAGCAAGAAGCATTATACCTAATATTAATAATAATTTGTTTAGTGTCAGCTATTTTAGGAGATTCCTTTGGTTATCA
>CAZDVN010000071.1:0-1790 GCA_964508955.1 uncultured Candidatus Saccharibacteria bacterium | reverse complement strand
GATATCTCTAAATTCTGTCGAGACATAAAGAGAAAAGCTTACAATGAGACCAAGTAATGCGCCCCTAACAAAGAAATTATTTTTATTTTTTATAATAATCAATGAGCCAGAAAGACCAATAATCAATCCTATCACTAAGCGGTTAAACCAAGTAGCAAATAAAAAAAGTTCATTTCCTGAAAAACCAAACCTATATCCCGCCCCTAAAATACAAAGTATTCCTAATACTGCACCAGTAGAAACGGATAGAATTATTCTTTTTTTCATAATATTTAATTTTAATTATATTTTTATTAAACTAGAACATCTTTTAATGCAGTTAAAATTGACTCGATAAATGAGATACTATTAATTTATTTTAATTGATAATCAAGATTATTCAAGGAATTCTAATTTTGTTTCTTCGCGAAAAGTACTGTTCGACCAAAACCCTCCCTTTATTTCTGGATTATCTGCGACTAACTCGTCAAATGTTTGATACTGTTCATTTAAATCTTTGAAAAAATAAACATAATCCTGAGTCATAAAAAGAAATTTTAATTTAACTCAACAATTAAACTTCTTTGTGTCTCTATATATTTAAAGATTTTCTATTTGTTTTCAACCATTTCTCTCTTTCTTTATAATCCGGCAAAACGGATTTTACTTTATCCCAAAATAAAGATGAATGATTTTTTTCAGGGACATGAGCAAGCTCATGAACCACAACATAATCAATTATCTCTAATGGTGTCATTATTAGCCTCCAAGTAAAATTAATTGATCCAGTTGAACTACAAGAGCCCCAACGGGTTTTTGCGCTAGTGATATTTATTTTTTTATACTTCCATCCAGTATTATTGCTAAATAAATCAGCTCGTTCTTTAATTTTTTGAAGTGCTTTTTCTTTATACCATTCAATCATTTTTAAACGTGGGTTATTAAGAAACTTATTGGGAAAAGAAAGACACTCAGACAATTCTATTTGTTCGCAATCTTTAATTTTTAATTTATAAGTTTTTCCTAGGTATAAAAAATCTTCGCCATTGATAAACTTTTTCTCAATAACAACTCCTTCACATTTACTAGCTTCTTTTTTCTTTGCTTTTATCCAAAAATACTTCTTTAACACTAGGCTCTTAATATATCCTATTGGAACATAAAAAGGTGCTCGCACAACTAAAGTTGAGCTTGCGGTCACGCTTAAAGAAATTGTTTTTCTTTTAGATCTGATTAATTTATCTATTTTTATTTCTTCCATAATTTAAAGATCCTAGCGCTATGGTCAAATAATATAAATACGGTTTTTAAAATATATTTTTTCTTAATCTATAAATTTAAAAGTAGAAAGCATTGTATCAAAGAAATCTGATTCATAAATATTCTCTGCTCCAGGCTTACAACAAAAAACTCCGGAACTAAAACTAAAAATAATAATTTTATTATTTTCTCCTTCTACGAAAACCGCGCTACCAAACCTACTTGTACCCCCAAATCTATAATCAACACTAATTCCTTTTTTACCACCAATTAATTTTTCTTTTTTGGTCCCTACTATAAAATCTTCTATTTGTTTATCAATAAAATCAGAGAAACCCAATCCTCCAGAATCTTTTATTGTTAAATCAACAGTACTCATAATAAGTCCTCCACTATTTTCATTAATTTTACAGCTCTCACAACCCGTTGGGACTAAAGGATATTTAAATTCAAATCCATAATCTTCGTTCGTGTAAACATTCAAATTGATAGTATCAATATTATTTATTTGAGAAATTTGTTGATTTGGATTATTCTTCCATTTTGGATAT
>CAZDVN010000070.1:0-1834 GCA_964508955.1 uncultured Candidatus Saccharibacteria bacterium | reverse complement strand
GCAATTCTACCTGGTTGCCAATTAGTATTCAATAAAATTGCCTGTTACAATAATAATCAGGGATATGCTAATATCCAGCTGCATCCGTCTGACAAGGTGGAAGGTATTTTATACAATATTCCAAACGAAGACTTACAGAAATTAGACATTTTTGAGGGCTTCCCAACTCATTATGAACGTTGGGAAGTTACATTATTGGTAAAGGAAAAGCTGGTAAATGCAATTACTTATATTGCTCATCCTAGCAAAACGGCAAAAGGATTGCGTCCAACAAGGGATTATCTGAATCATTTACTTGCAGGAAAGAGCTTTTTAAGTAAAGAATATTATGATAAATTGGAGAATACTCCGGTTTATGAAGATAGTTATGACGGATTATTTAGATATAAAAAAACAATAGAATCCATCAAGGAAATAAATAAATATATCGATGTTGATGTTTGGAAGCTTGAGGGATTTACAAAAGACCAATGGAAAAAGGTTTTAAAGGTTAAAAACAAAAAAAGTAAAATAATCTTTTTAGGAAGAGGGGAAAACGTAAAAAAAGTCTCTGATTGGATGAATGAGGCTTCTTTCTTTGAGGATATAATTGGCTTTGCTATTGGAAGAACAATTTTCTTAGATTCTCTAAAAAAATACGAATCTAAAGAAATATCAAAAGCAAAAGCAACAGAAGAGATAAAAAATAATTTTGATTATTTTGTATATTTATGGGAAAAAAATATAAAGAAAAATTCAAGAAAATAATTTTTCCATTAGACGAGCAAAAACATAATCACATCATAGAATGGTGGTACTTTAATGGAAATTTAAAATCTAAAAAAGGGAAAGATTTTTCATACATGAATTGTTTGTTTTCAACAAATCCTAAAAAAGTTAATATTCCTTTTTTAAAAAATATTCCCCTAAAAGAACTTTACTTCTCTCATTATTTATTAAGTAATAATAAGGATAGATTTGAAAACAAAATAAACCCAATTTGCGTAATGGACAGTAGTAGCTTTAAAAAGCCACTACTGTGGGCTAGCTATGATAATGGTTGTTTTATAAAAGAAGTTTCTCCTTTTAAATATCATATTATTAATGATTTTGTTGACTTATTTTTAGAGTCTGAAAAGAAACCTCTTCTTCTTAATAAAACAGGGTTCTTAGACTTAAAAGTAAAAACAACTTATTATTATTCTTTAACTAGATTGAAAACAACTGGAGTAATAAGAGATAATAAAAAATGGATTGAAGTTGATGGACTCTCTTGGATGGATCATCAGTGGGCACAAACCCCACTAACAAGAGACGACAAATGGACTTGGTTTTCTATCCAATTAAATAATAATTGTGAAATCTTGTGTTTTATATATGGAGATGAAGTTAAAACGTTTCATGCGAGCATGTTAGATGAAAAAAACGAAACAAGAACAACTGATATGGTTGAAATAAAGCCCAAAGAAGGGAAATATAAAAATAAAAAAACCAGTAATTCTTATTTTTTAGAATATACTATAAAAATACCAAGCTTTGATTTAGAATTAGAAACATCTCCTTTTAAAAAGGACCAGGAAATGATATTTGGAAATATTAAATATTGGGAAGGAGGAATAAAAGTAGAAGGAATGCTAAAGAAGAAAAAAGTTGAAGGCATCGGTTTTTCTGAATTATTAACTTTTCCAAGAACTGGAATAACTAAAAATTTATTTGAGATACTTAAATCAAATCCTGTTCAAAATATAAAGGGCGTAACCGACATAGGGGCAAAATCAATTTATTTTATTAATCAAAAAATACAGGAAAAGTTTTGATTTTCTTTAAAGATAAGCGTTGATAGTTGTCATAGTTT
>CAZDVN010000069.1:0-1945 GCA_964508955.1 uncultured Candidatus Saccharibacteria bacterium | reverse complement strand
ATAATGAAATAGTGAGTTTTTCAAAAAATAAAAAAGACTTTAATTTTATTCTAATTGAAGACGAAAATGATCATCCGAGAATAAAATTAAGAATGAATATTTTTAAAAAGATATTTAGTGATTATAAAATTGAAATAATCAAAAGCAAAGAAAAAGATGCTTGGAGCAGAGCAATCTATTTTATTTTATTGTCAAGCTGGACATCCTATTACTTAGCTCTTAAAAATAAAGTTGAGTTTGAGAAAATTGAAATAATTAATAAATTCAAAAAAGAACTTTCTTGAATAATTTTATCTTCTTAAGCTAATAAATTTTAAATTATGGCACCGCTATCGTTAGAATAAAAATATATGAAAAATATTAATTATGAGGATTTACCAGAAAAAGAACCAACCATAGGCACGATTGATAATAAAGAACAAAAGGATTCCCAAGAAAAAAATGAAAAATTGAGCACAGAAAGGTTATATAGAATAGCAGTAAAAACTGGTAGAAAACTAATAAGTGAAGGAGTCTCGATTGAAGAAATAAGAGATTTCATGAAGGAAAAGGGGTTGAATAAAATAGATACCGAAACAGCAATAAACATCATGGCTTGCATGCTTTTTTTTGATAGTAAAGTTTTTCCGAATGCAAAGAAAAAGACAAGCTTTCAATTTGCTTATGGAGGGAAAGAAGAAGAATCTACTTCCGAACAAAAAAGTATTGCGGCTTACAATCATCTAGATGATGGATATCAAGTAGCGATTAAAAATGTATTAAAAAACCTTAAAAACGATGCCTCAAGAATAGTTTACTTTACAAATAATGGGAAACCAATCAAAGAAATATACAATCAATTCCCTAAAGCCAAAATAAAAGAATCAATCATGGCTATGGCAGCTCATGAAGTAAGGCATCGACTTCAATTTAATGGGATTAAGATGTTTGAAAAAGGAGAAATATATAAAAATATACTTGTAGATAGCTACGTCTATTCTGTTGAAAAGGATTTTGAAAACGGATATGAACCAGGTTATTCTGATTTAGAGCCTCTAGAGAAACAAAGAGAGTTCGATTCAAGGATTATTGAAAATATGACTCTATGGGCAGTCCATGAAGGAATAGAGTTAAGGGATCTTCTAAAAATTATAAAAATGGAAGGAGTTCCTGCGGAAGTTCAAAGCGAGAACTCGATTGAAAAAGAAGAAATAAAAGAAATTAAGAAACGACTAGGGATAATAGATTGAAAAACCATGAGACATATATGCTATGTGTGCCTTTGAATCACTAATCTAATCAAAATTTATTAACCTATCAACGATTAGATTCTAATCTTTAAAATATTGAGGGATAAAGTTTTTGGTGTTCCAATGATCCATGACTTCGCTAACCATTTCTTCCCAGTTATTATATTTATTTAAAATGTTCTTCTCAAAGTATTTTAACATAAGTGTTTCTGCTCCTTCTTTTTTATAAGAAAGATAAAGAGCAACTAAAACTTCTTTTTTCGTTCCAACACATTCAAAAGGTTTTATACTCTTCTCACCAGCTAATTCCTTAAGCGTATTCAGCAATTCTTTTTTTTCAAATAAATCTTCCCCAAAAATAGAAAGAAGTTCTTTTTTTTCTAAAAATGGATAAAGAATCAAATAAACAAAGAGGCATTTAGAACAATTGCAACACCAATTTCCAATTTTCTTCTTGGTTCCAGAGTATGTTTTATTAGCTTCGTTACAGCTCAAGAAAATAGGAAAATATTCTTTCATGTGAGAAAAAATTAAAGCAATTTGAATTTCATAAAGAATCCTTAGAGAGCTAAAATATTCTACATTTTCTATGAGATAAGTTCGGGAATACTTTCTAAACTTTTTTTCAAAATCATAAGTTTTAGAATACTGATGATTGATTTTCTTACCAAGCCAAATAACGTTCTCTTCGTTTGAAGAATCCTCGTTAGACAATA
>CAZDVN010000068.1:0-1949 GCA_964508955.1 uncultured Candidatus Saccharibacteria bacterium | reverse complement strand
AAACAAAGGATAACATATTTTAATTTTCAAAACAACAATTAATTTAAATAAAAAAAATGTGTTTTTAGAGCTGTCACATTATCAGCTTTTGCCTTCTATCTCCTGCCAGAGTTTTATTCCAGCTCTTGTCATCTTGTCCATTCGAGAGCCTAGCCCCGAAAGCATTTTTTCTTCCGAGTTTTCCTTGGTAAGACCTTCTATCTCTTCCAGAGAGTAGAACTTACAATGACCTTTTGTAGGAAGACTTTCTGTCTCTCCTATTAGAATAGCCATAGCTACATCTCCTTCTCTTGCTGTAGGAAAAAAATTAGGAGCAGGCATAAGTTCTTCAGGATTAAATTTTAATCCTGTTTTTTCTTCAACTTTTCGAAGAAGGCTTCCTATAATGTCTCCGCCTTCATAAGCTCCCCCCGGAAGATTCCACACTCCCGGATAGGTTTCTTCTGGCCCCCTTTTCCTTAAGAGAATGTTTCCTTTTGGATCGAATATCCAAGCGAAAACTCCGATTGTACATTTTGGTCCCATGTTTAAACTATAATATATAATTCTTTCTTAGTCAAATCTTCCCAATTAGATAATTCCATCTATAATCAATGATTTTAACTTTATAATGTTGACCTATTTCTCCTTTTTTCAGAATAACAGCTCTTCCTGAGTTCGTTCTTGCTAAATAGTTATTCTTTTTTTCATCGACTACTAAAACTTCTAAACTTTTATTTAAGTACTTTTTATTTCTTTCTAAATTTATTTCTTGACATAAGCTAGTCAGAACTCTTGACCTGTCTTTTTTTATTCTATCTGGCAAGTCTCTTAATAAAAAATCTTCTGTTCCTTTTCTTCTGGAAAATTTAAAAATATGAACCACTTCCGGTTTTATCTTTTTAAGCACTTTAACGGTTTTTTCAAAATCCCCTTCTGTTTCTAATGGATGTCCAACAATAATGTCTGTAGCAATAATAGTTTCTTTGAATCTTTTCCGAAAAGATTCGGATATCTTAATAAAATCTTCTGATAAATAAGTTCTGTTCATTTTCTTGAGAAGATCGTTACTTCCCGATTGAAGAGGCAGGTGGATAAACTTATACACCTTATCTGATTCAAAAATATCTAACAATTCATCCATCATTTTTATTGTATATCCAGGATTCATCATTCCTAATTTAATTTTGAAATCTCTCTCAATTTTTACTACTTCTTTCAATAAAGGGACTAAGCCTTGATTTCCCTTTTCCATTCCATATACTGATAAATCTTGAGAAGTTAGTTGTATCTCTTTTGCTTTAGAGCTTTTTATTTTTTCAACTATTTTTTCAGAGCTAAAAGAAACGAGGTTTTTTCTCGCTATCTTAGTTGCACAGTAAGAACAATTACCTAAGCATCCTTCAGCGATAGGAACAATCAAAGAATGACCTTTATTTTCTTGCCAATAAAATGATTTATCAATATTTTCTTTTTCTATTTTTATTAATTTTTCTCCTTGCATTGCTTTTTCTATAACTGCTGAGATGGAAGATAAATTGGAAGGCCCTATAATTCCATCAGCAACTTCTTCACATTTTTCAAGAGAAATTACGGGAAGGCAACCAGCGATTATAACTTTCTTCCCTTTCCTTCTTAAATCTTCAGCTTCTTTAAGTATCTTTCTCTCTGTCTTCTCTATTACTCCACATGTATTAAGAATAACAAAATCAGCATCTTCTCTTGACGTTTCTTTATGTTTTTTGAAGAGAAATCCTTTTATGATTTCTGAATCTGCTTGATTTAATTTACAACCGTAGGTTTTGATATGAAAATTCATAAGCGAGATACCAGAATTGAACTGGCGTCCTTTGCTTGGGAAGCAAACGTACTACCACTGTACTAATCTCGCATTTTCTTTAACAATATTACATTTTCAATAATCTTTCAATATCTTTTGATTCTCTTCTTTAATAATGTTATTATACTAA
>CAZDVN010000067.1:0-1975 GCA_964508955.1 uncultured Candidatus Saccharibacteria bacterium | reverse complement strand
ATTCATTAATAAAATTATGGCAAAAGGAAACAATGCTAGGAAAAAAGAAGTAAAAAAGAAGAAACAAGAAAAAAAAGAAAAAAGTAAATAGTTCTATTTTTTTTAATAACCGCCTTAAAAGCGGTTTTATTTTTTTATTTAATATTTCATGGTAAGATATGAACATGAGCAAAAAAGCAGAGATAAGAAAAGATCTTTTATCAGATGAATGGATTATTGTTTCTCCCGAGAGAGGAGAAAGACCCAGTAATTTTGGATACAATCCAGTTTGTCCTTTCTGTGACCTTAAAGATCAAGAACAGCCTAAACTTTATTTTTACAAAGGAAAAGAAAATAAAAATAAAGAATGGACGACTATAGTGATGCCTAATAAGTATCCAGTTTTTAGGCCAACTAATTCTTGCAAGAAATACATAGTTAATGATCTTTATACAAAAATTAATCCTGCTGGATTTCACGATCTTATTGTTACAAAAGAACATGATAAATTTTTATCAGAATTACCATTAGACAGAGTCGAAGAATTTTTTTCTTGCATTCAGGCTCTCATAATTGATTATAAAAAATATGGCTTTGTAAAACAAATTGCAATTTTTCATAATAAGGGTGAGAAGGCTGGCGCTAGCCAGCAACATCCTCATTATCAAGCAATGACTTTACCAGTTATTGAAAAAGAACTTAAGAGGGAGCTTAGTAATTTTTATAATTTTTATAAAAAGAATAATGAGTGCTTGCATTGTAAAATAAATAAAACGGAATTAAAAGTTAAAAAAAGGATAATTTTTGAAAATGATGATTTTATAGCTTTTTGTCCCTTTGCTCCTAAAATATTATTTCAGGTGATTATTTCCCCTAAAAGACATTTTTCGAATTTTGAAGAAATAACAGAAAAAGAAAAAAAATCATTAGCGGTTGTTTTTAAAAAAGTACTTCATAAATACGATAAAGGATTTGAGAATCTTGATTACAATTTCTTTTTACACAGCGCACCTCTAGATAGAAAATATCCATATTTCCATTGTTACTGGTCCTTTTCTCCCAGAATTAACCATTTTGGAGGATTTGAGATTGGTTTTGGTTTAGAGATTTCTTCTATTTTTCCCGAGGACCAAGCCGAGTTTTTAAGAAAAATAAAATAGTTGATTAATTAAGTTTTTTGTGCTATTTGTAACCCGAGGTGATTAAATGAGAAACCTTAAACCAGTTCTTTTAAAAAAGACGGACGTATTTGATGCATGGATTACTCTTTTAGGACATTGCATAGCTAACGAGTATGAAGAGTTCAAAGAGATTATCTTTGGAGATAAAGATGAGCCTAAGACGATTGCAGCAGAAGTGATGTCAATAGTAGTTCTTGATGAACATGCTGTTAATCAATTGATTGATTGGCCTCGTCTCATTAAAAAAGAAGGATTTCCCTATGGAGAGAATTTTATAAGGAAATATATAGAGGAGTACACTTATGAATTTATCGAGGAGCAAAAAAAACTTCCTGAAGAAGAGCAGTTTGTCTATAACTACTTTGGGCTATTAACTGATTACGATGGTTTCAACCAGGTAGAAGCCCTAAAAGAAAACATTGCTTCTCAATTGAAAGAGAAGATTTTCTCAAATCGACATCAGATGATTACCTGGATGCCTAAAGTCCATGCCTTCAGTCAAAGCCCTCCTTGTTTACAAAGGGTATGGGTTACCTTGGTGACAGAGAACACTATAGATGTGCATCTTGATTGGAGATCTCGCGATCTTTACGGAGCATGGCTTCCAAATCTCATTGCTTTAATTAGCATGATAAACAGAGAAATAGCTTTTTCTAATAATTGTAAAATTGTTAGACTAATAGATCGGTGTGATTCATGTCATATTTACAAGGGAGACATGGAGTCTGCCAAAAAAATAACCAAAAGATTGTGAATTAAAAGCAATCTTTTTTATTTGTGTTATTTTCAAAAGTATAATAAAATACAATTAAGAT
>CAZDVN010000066.1:0-2050 GCA_964508955.1 uncultured Candidatus Saccharibacteria bacterium | reverse complement strand
ATAACAATAATTTACAAAAACATGGGCTTCAATTTAAATTCAAATGAATCTGAAAGTTTAAATAATAATATTTCTCAAAATTATTTAAACAATCTTGAAACCCCAAAGGAAGATGTTGTAGACGTAAGTTCTCAAAGAAATCATGAAGAACCTAAGAAAAATAGGCCTACTAAGAATAAGTTGTTTTTGGCATTAATGATTACAGCCTTATGCGGATTAGGTTTTTATGTTTATAGCGCATTTTTAACAAAACCGGACATAAACACATTGCTTACGAAAACTTACAACAATATGAACAATGCCACTAGTTTTAAGTACGACGTGATATTAAACTTAAAGTCTATGGAAAAAGATCCATTGACTCCTTCTTTATCTTTAGAGGAAGAACTAGAGAAAGAGATTGTAATTCCTGAAGATTTAGGAATATTCGACAACGAGGGATTCTATGAGCTTAACTTTAACACTCATATGGACTTGATAAAAAAAGATATTTTGCCAGACTTTAGTTCTAGCTATTCATTAGAATTTCTCCAAGATTCAGAAAAATATAATCTGGGGGTGGATTTGATTAAGAAGGAAAACCATTTATTTTTGAAAATTAATAAAATTCCGGAAATCGTAAAAATGCTTATGGGTGAATTGAAATTAGAAAATACTTGGATAAAAGTAGACTTAGCAGAATTAACCGAAGCTTCAAGAGAAGGCACAGAGGCTAAAAATTTACAAAAAAGAACAAAAGATCAAGTAGACATAATTATTAATACCTTTTTCAGCAATATAAATTTTGACAAAATAGTTGATAGCTATTCTTTAGAAAACGACGTGTATGTTATTGAAATGGGAGTTATTCCTTTTGGAGCGATAGATTTAAAAAATATTTTAATAATTCTTAGCACTGAACTAGAAGAAAAGTATGGCGAGGATGCATTATTAAAAAAATCTGACATAAAAGATGAATATTTGGGTGGAACAGAAGAAGGAGAAGATGAGAAGATAATAAAAAGTATAGATGAAAAAATAAAGACCATAAATAAAACAAATAAAATTAAGTTATATATTTCTAAAGATTTTTATCTCAAAAAAATAGAGATTAAAAGTATTGTTGCTCCTGATGTTTATGATGAAAAAGAAAAAGAGATTCAGGTTGTCACAAACCTGGTAATTAATATAGACGGTATAAATAGTGATATTGAAGTTAATGAACCTAACGAATATAAAAGCATTGCAGACTTCTTTTCTTCTTTAATAATGAGTCCATTGGACGACTCGAACAAAGATTTTCTTCTTCATTACAAAGATATGGAAAAATGGGAATAAAAATGGATTAACATTAAAACACTTTTACTAACTATGAACTTAAAAACAAAGCCTTAAAAATTTCACCATTTTATCTTTGTTTACGAATTCAATATCTTATTTTCTTGAGCAAATTTTTTCTAAAATAGTTTTCTAGTAATTTCAAATTATAAAAAACTCCTAACCAATAACCGCCGATTGATAAATATGAATAGTTTGGAAATAAACAATTCAATAAAGAACATATCGATAGATAAATCCAACACAATTAAACTAATGGCTATAGTTTTTATGATTATAGACCATATTGGTATAGTTGTATTTCCTTCCTATACGATATTTAGGATTATAGGTAGAATAGCTCTACCATTGTTCGCATATCAATTATTGATAGGATATAAAAACACTAAAAACTTCAAAGGATATATGACAAGGCTAGGTGTTTTTGCATTGATATCACAATTACCTTATTCACTCTTATTTGAAACAACAAACCTTAATATATTCTTTAATTTATTCTTCACGCTAGGTATTTTATACTCCATAGACAAGAAAAAATACATACATATATTTGTGATTATAGCTTTAATAATCTTATTAAAAGCTGACTATGGTCTATATCTATTATTACTAACCCTTATATTTAAATATACAGATAATAAAATACTTATTTCTTCTCTCTTCATGGCTTTAAATATTTTATTTGTATCATTTTTAATTTTCTCTCCAACTCAAATATTTTCAATATTAGCCT
>CAZDVN010000065.1:0-2050 GCA_964508955.1 uncultured Candidatus Saccharibacteria bacterium | reverse complement strand
AAACAAAAATTGTTTATTTGATTATATTTTACATCAATAAAACTTTGTTGTATAGTTTAATATATATCATAAAATAATTAAAAAATGAAAAAAGAAGATATTATTTATACAATTGGTCACAAGTCTCCTGATACTGATACTGTTTGTTCAGCTATCGCATATGCTGAATATCTTAGAAGCAAGGGTGAGAATGTTATTCCTTCTAGATGTGGAGAAATAAACTTAGAAACTAAATATGTTCTTGAATACTTTGGAGTGGAGCATCCTATCAACTTAAGTTCTATAGATAACAAAAAAGTTATACTAGTTGATTATAATGAAGTAAGTCAAAGTCCTGAAGGACTAGAAAATGCTAAAATACTGGGAGTTATAGATCATCATAAAATTGGGTTTTCTTCATCTGAGCCCATAAGCTTTGAAATTAAACCTTATGGTGCAACAGCAACAATAATAGCAGAAAAAATGGTTGGAGATGTAAATTTCAAAATAACAAAACCTATTGCTGGTATTTTAATATCGTCTATTCTTTCAGATACTGTTGTTTTTAAGTCAACAACAACTACAAATAAAGACATTGAGATGGTTGAAGAGTTGAATAAAATAGCTCAAATAGAAGATATAAAAAAGTTTGGCATAGAAATCAAGAAGAAAAAGTCCAGCTTAGCTGGATTATCTCCTGAAGAAATAATATTTTCAGACTTCAAGAATTTCGAAATAAATAATATTAATTTTGGAATCGGACAAATTGAAGTGGTGGATTTAAACGAGGCTAAGGAAATTAAAAAAGAATTATTGAGAGAGATTGATGCGATAGCAGAGAGAGATAATTTTCTTTTTGTAATATTAATGGTTACAGATATTATAAACGAAGGATCTGAACTTTTATTCAGTAAAAACCATGATTCTATTAAAAATATTTTCTCAGAACAAATTGTTGATAGTATAATTTACATAAAAGGAATGATGTCTCGTAAAAAAGATCTTGTTCCTTTGATAATAAATCAAATGGAAAAGAAATAAAAAAAGCCCCTCAGAAGAGGGGTTTTTTATTTATTAAATTAGTAACAAACAGGGAAAAATTCTTCTTTTTCTCCTTTTTGTTTTTCTCCTTCAATTTCTAAGTTATCTAATCCAGGGACTGGCTCAAATTCTTCTATTGCTTTAGCTGGAGTAGGAACATTATATTTAACTTCCTTATTCATAATAATTTCTTTATTTGGCATTGACTTAATATCTACGTTTGAAACCCAAGAATCAAAGTTTTTAGCCCAATTTATTTTTTCATTACCTAGTGCTCTTCCATAAACATCCCACCATTCTATTCTAGTTCCTCCTAGGTAAGCATGAGAAACAAGAATTAAGTCATCTGGATTTTCTGCAAAACTTTCATTTACAGATATTTCGAATGCTTCAGCATCTGCTCCCCTAGCCCAAAGGCTATAGTCGCATAATGAACCAGTGCCCATGTCTTCAAAGGATATATTTGATACAGATATAATCTTAACATTATATTCTTCAGGAGCATAAACAGAGGCCCTTACCCCCTGAGTTCCTCTTGCCAAAATATATTCTATCTCTAGTGCATCGGCTGCTTTTAGGGTGTTTTCGTCATAGGCAAAATATCTACTTCCAAAGACTCTCATTTTTTCTCCCGTAATGCCACATACAAATTCTTGAGATTCTTTCATGTATTGATATTGTTCTTCGTATGGCATATCCCAAAATGGGGCTTTGTCATATCCACCGGCTATCTCATAGCCTTTCTTAGACAATCTTTCGAAAACAGTAGGATACTCTTTTAAAACATTGTCTTGCACTTTTACTAAAGCAGTGATTCCTTTATTGTCTAATTCTTTCTCCCAGTTTAATATTCCTTCGATTTCTTCGAACTCGATAAGCATAATTAAGCCATTAGTTTCTGCAACTTCATTTGTAGGTTCTTTTTGGTTAAAAAGAAAAAAGAATGCTAGTGAAGCTAATAGCAAAAAAGCTATTACTAAAAATATTGTTTTTTTCATATTTTTAATTATTATTTTTATTATTATTAATT
>CAZDVN010000064.1:0-2102 GCA_964508955.1 uncultured Candidatus Saccharibacteria bacterium | reverse complement strand
CCGGTACACGTACGATAAGGCTCGCGGGTTTTCGGTGCGGTGTCTCAGGGATTAGACTATTTGACTATTTACTTTCTCCCGTTGAAGTTTCGTGAAACTTCAACTAGAGCCCCCTTAAAAGCCGTTTTTTGCAATATTTTTTTGTTAATTTAAAATATTTGGAGAAAAAAGGAATAATTTGAAAAAGCAAAAAAAGAAAAGAAACATAGAATATAAGATTAGAAACAATAAAGGTCGAGATAATTTAAGAAAAACAAAAAAATATAAAATGGAAAGAGATGAGTAGGTATAATGAATTACCAATATATTTATCCACATATAACTTTACTTTAGAAATATTCAAGCTCGTTAAAGATTTTTCTAGGGAATATAAATATACTATTGGTGAAACATTAAAAAAAGAAACATTAGAATTAATAATGTTACTTTGCAAGATAAACTCTACTCCTCAAAAAGAAAGAAAGAACCAATTAATGAACTTGGCTCGTGAAAGTGTTGAAAGTATCCGTTTATTGTTAAGATTGTCTTACGATTTAAATTTAATGAGGTTAAGAAGATTCTCCCAAATTTCTTTGAAATTAGAAAATATTTCCCGACAACTAGTCGGATGGCAGAAAAAATCAATCAATGGTTAAATATATCATGCCTGAGTCGTTTGAGGTGGTCACCCATTCGAGAGTGCATTTTTTAATCCGACAACCTTCTTGTTTAAGTAATTTTTATTTTATTATTAAGTATGCTTAAACGAGGAATGGCACTTAATTGTGCATTTGTTATTGATGAAAGATGCTCTAACAAAGAGTTAAATGGTTGTTTTTGTTTTATTCTAGACACTGGTTACCGCAACACCAATGGCACGTTCAACAACATTGGTTCGAACACGAACTTCTGGTCATCTTCTCCGGATGGGTCTTCTAATGCTTGGAGACGGAACTTGAACACAAGCAACTCCACGGTGAACCGGAACACGAACGATAAGGCTAACGGGTTTTCGGTGCGGTGTCTCAGGGATTGATTATATCCGCCCTTTTTAGGGCGGATAGTTTTTTAATATTAACAATAACTTAAAATGCAACAAAATATTTTTGAACAAGGCTATAAAGAGAGCGAAAATAAAGAAAAAATTAATAATGAAAAAATACTTGAAGATTTATTCAAGGCATATTTTAGCGCAAGAGTTAATAAAAGAAAAAAGAAAACTTCGCTAGAGTTTGAACTTAACTTTGAAAGAAACATACTTAAGATATATGATGAGATCTTACAAAGAAAATATGTTCTTTCTCCTAGTACTTGTTTTATTACAAATAGGCCAGTTAAGAGAGAGATATTTGCTGCTGATTTTAGAGATAGAATAGTTCATCATTTTTTGTATAATTATCTTTCTCCAATCTATGAAGGACAATTTATTTCTGATTCTTACAGTTGCAGAGAAGGAAAAGGAGTCCATTATGGTATTAAAAGAATAGATCATTTTATTCGTTCTTGCTCAAATAATTATAAAGATGATTGCTATATTCTCAAGCTAGATATTAGCGGATATTTTATGAATATTCGTCGTGATTTATTATTTTCAATGATTAAAAAAGAATTAGAAAAAAGAAGAGACAAAGTAGCATTTGATTTTTCTTTAGTAATATACCTACTAGACAAAGTAATCAATAATGACCCAACGAAAGAATGTATTGTGAGAGGGAATAAGAAAGATTGGCAAGGGCTTCCTAAAACGAAAAGCCTTTTTTATTCTAAAAGTAATTGTGGCTTACCCATTGGAAACTTAACTTCTCAATTGTTTGCCAATATATATCTTAATGATTTTGATCATTTTGTTAAGAAGAATTTAGAAATTAGGTATTATGGAAGATATGTTGATGATATGGTTATTGTTCATAGAGACAAAAACTATCTTAAAAAGATAGTTTTTAAAATAGAAGAATACTTAGAACATAATTTGGGTTTAATTTTACATCCTAAAAAAAGATATTTACAACATTATTCCTGCGGAGTAGAGTTTTTAGGTTCTATTATTAAAAATAATAGAATTTATGTTTCTGAAAGGATAAAAGGTAATTTTTGGGAAGTTATTAAAAATACGAATATAGAGA
>CAZDVN010000063.1:0-2143 GCA_964508955.1 uncultured Candidatus Saccharibacteria bacterium | reverse complement strand
AGAAAAGTGCAAATTTAAAATATTACGATTTCTGGGATTTCTCTCATGAAAATATGAATTACTTTTTTGAAATCAAGTATTGGTGTTATATTAATATACATAGCTTATTTTTAATGTTATAATATTCAAGTAAAATTAATAAAATATAATATGAAAAAAATAGGATTAACGATAGATTCTTCTGCTGACATGGCAAAAGATTTTATTGATAAAAACGACATTAGTGTGATAGATTTTCAAATTGATCTTGGAGAATTCGAAGACATAGAGGGAAATGTTTTTAAAAAACAAAGAGAAGGAGATAAATTGGGAAAAAAAGGAGGAATTAAAACCTCTCAACCTTCTTTGCAGAAATATATTAAAACTTTTACCAGCAAGCTTGAAGATTTTGAAGAAATAATTCATCTTTCTTTTTCTTCAGGAGCTTCAGGAGCTTATAATGCGGCAATTCAAGCTAAAAAGTTTTTAGGAGAAAATAGTAAAAGAATTCATATTTTAGATTCAGGAACAGGAAGCGGTGCTCAGGGATTATTAATGATGAAAATAGTAAAAGACGTTGAGAAGAGCTTAACTTTAGAAAAAATTATTAATAATTTTAATGAAAATTTAAAGAATAATTTTTTAATATTTGCTTATGATGACCCTAAGTGGTTATTTGCTGGAGGAAGAATGCCAAAATTTTTACCTTACGGACTTCAGAAAATGAAAGAAATGAAAATAGGAGTTATAATGTGCGTTAAAGATAAAAAAATTAGGCCTTATACAATAAAGAAAAACTTTTTTGAGTTGGCAACTCCTCTCTTTGAAGAGTTTGTTAAGAAAACAAAAGATTTTAAAGGAAAAATTAGCGTGATAATCTCTCATGGAGAGAATATTGCTCAGGCAAATAAACTCAAGGAACTAATAGAAAAAGAAAGAGAAGTTGAAATGAATGTTAGCTTGCTAGATATTGTTTTAGGTTCTCACACTGGACCAAATACAGTAGTTTTAAGTTGGCAATACGAAAATTTTTAATATAGATGAAAAAAATTATCTTAGCCTCAGTCTCCCCACGCAGAAAAGAAATTCTATCAAAGACAGGTCTTTTTTTTGATATTCAAGAAAGCGAATATGAAGAGGATATGAATTTGCAAATGTCTCCCAGTGATCTTGCGGAACATCTTTCCTTAAGTAAGGCGAAGTCAGTTTCTGACAAAAATATTGATGCAATCGTTATCGCTGCCGATACCTTCGTTGTTTTCGATAATAAATATTTGGGTAAACCAAAAACAGAATCTTTAGCTAGAGAAATGCTTAGCTTATTGAGTGGAACAACCCATGAAATTATTACTGGGGTTACTATTATTCACAAAGAAACAAACCATTTAGTTTCTTTTCATGAGAAAACTAAGGTTTTTATGAAAGAATTATCTTCTGAAACAATTGATGCATATATTAAAACTGGAGAACCATTAGATAAGGCTGGAGGATATGCAATGCAAGAAATTGGATCTATTTTAGTTGAAAAAATCGAAGGAGATTTCTTTAATGCGGTGGGTTTGCCTATAAGTAGACTTGTTGAGGAATTGAAAAGTTTTGGAATAAAAGTTTTGTAAAGAATATACCTGGTAAGAACATATTAAGCTAAAGATCTCTTAGTGTGTCTAGTTTTTTCTTAACTTCATAGGGAGATTCAATGTTTTTTAAAACAATTTGAGCGTTAGTTGATCCTGCAGTAATAATTGCAATGTGTCCCGTGTGGAATATGATTCTATCTATAAAAGGTTCAACAATATGAATATCAGTTATTTTTGAGTAATCAACGCTTTTTGTATTCGTTGAAAGCCATCCTCTGTGAATCAAAACTCTTTTATTGGTAAAAGCATAAGCATTGGAAATAGGCAAATAAAATTTATAGTAAATAGCCATTATTATAAAAAATAAAATTCCTATTCTTGAATTAGAAAAAACAAAAATCAAAGAAATTATTCCCCATATAATTAAACATGTAGTTGTATATAAGTTTCCGATGGAAAATTGATATTCAATTTTTTCTCCTTCTATTAAAAGTTTCTTCCAAGTCTTTTCGTATTCCATATTTTTTAAAATACTTTTTTTGCTTAACTTTAAGAATAATTATTTAAATTTAATCTAAATATTTAAC
>CAZDVN010000062.1:0-2315 GCA_964508955.1 uncultured Candidatus Saccharibacteria bacterium | reverse complement strand
TTAATAGCGCCTGATTATCTTTTAATCGAATAATTTTACGATTATTATTTTTTTCAAATTCTTTTAACTCATTTTCATCTTCTTCTTGATAATGTGGATGTACGCTTATATCAGTCAACTTCAATCCAGATAAATCTTGAATTCCATATTCATTTTCATCACCATTGCAAATTTGAGCAATATCAATACTAGGACCAGCTAAAATACTTCCTGCACTTATTCCAAAATAAGGAACTTCTCTATTAACTAATTCTTTAATTTGTTTATCAGCACCTATTTTCCTTATTTTATATAAATACTGAAAAGTATTCCCTCCGCAAACATAAATTATATCAATATCTTTTAAAAAAGATGTTTCTATTTCTCTATTAAAATCTAAAATTTTAATATTTTTTCTATTAAAACCGATTTTAGTTAATTCTTCAATATATTTTTCTGCATATTTCCAATCTTCACTATCAATTTCCGCTACATTAATAAAAAAAATTATCGTATCCGAATACTTTTTATTGGTTAGCCTTAAAAATTCTTCTTTAATTTTTAAATTATTTTCCCATCCAGCTGATGTTAAGAGTATTTGCATAAACTTTATATTATCAAAATCATGTTAATGTCACAATTTCTGCCCATGCAAATTCAATAAATCCACATATTCTGAAGATGGCTCAATTATAATATTTTCTATATTGTTTAAATTAATAAAAATTGTTTCCATTAAAATATTCTCTGTTTTCTTTTTACTTTGAAAAGGTGATACATATCTTTTATCTTCCATCGCGATTTCAATTTCATTCCTGTAAACTTTTACTTTTAAATTGTTCTCATCTAACCACTTAATATCATAATATGCATCCATTTCTCGCAATTTAAATTCAAAGGTCTTTTCTTTCTCTAGTTCGACAATCACTTCCCTAGAATCATTTATAAAATCAATTAAATATAAAAATTTTGAAGGAAATTGAGACAAGCTAACCGCTTTTGTTTTATCTAAAGAAAAAATAAAAGGCTCCTTATAATCAAAAGATTCTATTTTTTTTACGTTTAAAGAATTAATATTGAAAGCAAAAATAGGACCCACTCTTTCATAGGCAATCATAAAATATATTTCATCTTTAAGAAAAGAAAGAGGCTTGATAGTAGAGCAATCTAAAATATTCTGATTGTATTCACTAGGAAATAAACCTTCTTTAAGCATATTGACTTTTAATTTTTTCGTATCTCTTATAACAACCATCTCACTATTATCTTTTTTATTCACTAAAAACAATTCCCCATCTATTCCATTTGCTTCCCTAAAATTTAACTCATAATCATTTAAATCAAAATTATTTTTTTCAGAAATTAAATTATTATTTTTGTTTAACAAATAAAAAACCGATACACCTATTAATATTAATCCAACAATAACTAATAAAATCTTATTTTTTTTAACCATATTTTTATATATATTTAATTACTTGCAAGATAATTTATTGCATTATCTATTTTTGGCGAAAATGCGAATTCTGTTTTGTGGCTGAGCACTTCAAGTTAGAAATATTAAATCTCTAATACCTATAAAGCTTTCTCAAGCATTTTTACTTTTTCTTATTCTACGCTCTTCGTGCGTGTTTTTATCATAGCAGATTTTGCATAAATATAAATTATCTGTCGTTGCACAGAACCCCATTTTATGAGTCAACGCGTCATTACCGCGCTCAAAATGGCTGAGCACTTCAACACAAGGTTTTCTGAATTGCTTCTAATTTTATGGTTTTCAAACTTTTTTAAATAGAATATTTTTATGGATTGATTTTTTTTCTTCATATGATCATTTATTAGAATTATAAATTTTTTGTGCTTATTAAAAAAATCTAATATGTCTATTAGATTTTGATATTCTTAAACCCTTGCTTAATATACTCTTCAACATTGGGAGAAAATTCATAGGATTCTAAATCCTCCTCGGTTATCCATGCCACATCTTCAGTGTCTTCACATGGTTTAGCAATACCACTAACCCAATAACAAACAAAAATTAATGCTATAACATGCTGCCCACCAGTCCTTATAAATGTATTATTTGAAACAAGTTTTACATTATCATCAATTATTATATCCACCTCTTCTTTTACTTCTCTTTTCAAAGTTTTTTCTAAAATATTACAAACATTTCCTTCCGTTTGCTCTACTTTACCCCCAGGGATTGTCCATTTGCCAGGATCATGTTTTTCGTTTAGAGCTCTTTGAGAAATTAATATCTTATTATCTTTTACGATCAACGCATTTGTGATTATTGAGTGAAGCATATATAAAATTATCTTTTATTAATTATT
>CAZDVN010000061.1:0-2378 GCA_964508955.1 uncultured Candidatus Saccharibacteria bacterium | reverse complement strand
AATTTATTTGCTTTATAATCCAGTATGCTTTATAGTGTCTGAACAGATTATATAATAAAAAATATGAGAAACTTTGATAAAATATTTGATCGCGGGAAAAGAAATGATTCTAGGGGAGGAGACTTTAAGAGAAGAGATTCTTCAAGAAAAAGTTTTGGAAGTAATAGAGATAGGCCTCAAATGCATGAAGCAATTTGTGACGAATGTGGTAAAAAATGTGAAGTTCCTTTTAGACCAACTGGAGACAAACCAGTCTTTTGTAGCGAATGTTATTCAAAAAGAGAAGGTGGTTCATCTAGAGATGGAGGATTTTCTAGAGATAGTAGGCCTTCTAGGGACGGTGGCTCATATAGAGAAAGCAACCTTCCAAGAAGAGAAACAAGAGGTTCAGATAGACCAAGGTTCCAGGATAGACAAAGATTTGATGCAGTTTGTAGTAAATGTGGTAAAAAATTTGATTTACCATTTGAACCAACTAGAGAAGTTTATTGTGATGAATGCTTTAAAGGTAATAATGCCGGAACAGATAATAATCAATTAAAAAATCAAATTGATTCTTTGAATGTTAAATTTGACAAAATTATACAATTATTAACTTTAGTTGTTGAAAAATGACCAACAAAAATTGATACCAAGATTATAAAATATAAAGTTGTGGATGCTCCCATAAAAGAAAAAGTGATATCTTCTCCCGTAAAAGAAAAAATTGCAATTACTCCTAAAAAAGAAAAAAAGAAAATAATTGCGAAAAAGAAAGACCCTGCAAAGAAAACAATTGTTAAAAAAGTTAAAAAAACTAAGTAAAACTAAAAACCGATTATTGTAATCGGTTTTTATTTATATCTTATCTAGTTCTATTATTTTATCTATTTTTATCTTATTTATAAAATCTTGAACGTGACTTACTAGTATCATTGGCCCTTCATATTTATCAAGAGCTGAGGCAATAATGGGTAAGTGCCTAAAGTTAATATGATTTGTCGGTTCATCCAGTATCAAAAGTCCTGGTTTTTGTAGTACTAGTTTAGCAAAAGAAACTAGCCCCTTTTGTCCTTCAGAAAGATCTCCAACTTTAGATTTTATTATGTTTTCATCTATTAAAAAGCCTGCGGCTATTGAACGAAGGTTCTTTTGTGATACTTCTTCGATTGAAGATATTAATGTTTGCATAACTGTTTCTTCAAGATTAAGGTTAGAAAAATCTTGACGATAATATCCAATAGAAGTCCTTGGAGCAATCTTAACATCTTTATTATTTCCATTAACTATAGATTCTAAAAGAGTTGTTTTTCCTATTCCGTTGGGGCCACTTAAAAGCAGATGTTCATGTTTCCTTAACGAAATGCTTACTTTCTTTACTATACTTTTGTTTTTCTTAACAATTGAAAAAGAAGAAATATTAAGGATTTCTCCTGATATTTCTTCTTGAGTGGGGATAACAAAAGGTCTTATTTTTTTATCTTCTCTCCTTATCTCTACTTTTTGTCCCTCTAGGTCTTCTGCTAGTTCTCTCATTTTTTTAGCTACCATCCTTAAGTTTCCTCCTTTATCTTTAAAAAAATTAGATTTTTCCTTTTTTTCTATAATTTTCTTTTCTAGTTGAGCGTTTTTCATATTTTCTTTTTCTTTCCGAGCAGATATTTCATTGACTACATCGTGATAGTTGCCATTGTATTTCTCTACCATAGAAGTGAAAACATCAAGATAAAAAACTCCTTCCGTAAAAGCATTAAGAAAATTAGCATCATGAGAAATAACAACACAAGTTTTTTTATAATTTATAAGAAAATTAGTTAAATGTTCTATACCAACCTTATCAAGGTTGTTAGTTGGTTCATCTAGTAAAAGTAAGTCTGGATCTTGAATTAGTGCTGCCGCTAAAAGTAATCTTGCTTGTTGTCCTCCGGAAAAAGATTTTATTATTTTTTCGTGATTAGCCTCTAAATTAACTATTTTTAAAACTTCATCAATTTTTGGATCAATATTGTAAACTTTGCTTAAAAAGAATTTTTCAAAAAACTCTTTTATTGTTAGGCCTAAGTATTCACGAGGGAAAACCTGAAAAGCAGTGGCAATGGATAGATCTTTTTTAATGTGAATATTTCCAGATGTCGGTTTTAAAGATCCGTTAATTATTTGGAATATGGTGGTTTTTCCTGCACCATTTTGTCCCATTAAGGTCATTTTTGAATTTTCTCTTATGCTAAAATCAACCTCTTTAAGTATGCGGCGATTATCATAATCAAAAGACAATTTATCAAATCTTATTATAACTTCGTTAGACATTTTTTTAAAATTAAAGTACAGTTTTAATTATTAGCATGAATTAGGGATAAATACCACTTTTATTTGCCCTGTGTCTTGTTTTGTTTCAGAAA
>CAZDVN010000060.1:0-2428 GCA_964508955.1 uncultured Candidatus Saccharibacteria bacterium | reverse complement strand
TATCAACAGTAGTCCTATTATCAGTTATTGGATTCACTGGAATAGCATCTGCTGCTGGTAATTCTCTATATACATATTCAGCAACGCCAACAGTGACCACTGGATCTAATATTACTACATCCGTAGTAGCTGGAACATCTGGTGATAAAATATGTGCAGTTCAAGGTAAGGTAGTTTTCAATAACTTAGTTTGCCAAAGCATAACCTTGACAGGAAGCTTAATGGCTCAGACAATGCCAACCTGTGCAAACCCTAACTTCGTAATTGGTATCCCAAATTGTACCATAGCAAACATGGCTTTGTTTACAGTCGTATCCAAGGCAGGAACGCCTGGAACAGGCACTATTAGCTTCTCTGACGTTAATTTAATAGGAGAAGGAGTTTCTGTAGGTAATTATACATTAGCTGGTCATTACAAGATTAATGCTTTACCAGTAGTTGTTACTCCTAAAGTAGAAGAAGTTAAAAAACCAGTTGCTGTTGTTACTCCTAAGGAAACAAATGAAACACCAGAAGTTACTGAAAAAGAAATAGTAGAAGAAATTACACCAGAAGAACCATTTGTAGCTGAGAAAGAAGACATTGATCAAACTGCTAGCATTGCTGACTCAACATCAGGAAAAGGATTCTTTGGATGGGTATGGTCAAACATTATCTGGATCATTCTATTTATAGTAATATTATCTGTTACCTACTTCGTTTTTAGAACTAAACCTAAGAAAGCTAAATAATACTATTATACAGAAAAGACTCGGATGATTCCGAGTCTTTTTTTATGGAGCAAGGCTAAACTATTCTTCTTCTTTATGGTATATTCTAATCAATAAAGTTACATTAATATAGCAATATCAAAAATATGAAAAAAGATAAAATAAAATACTTGTTTTTCTTAATTGTGTTCGTAATTTTAATATTATTGACCCTTTGTTTCTTAAAGAAAGATAACCCAATTAATGAATCTCAAAATAATAATCTTGAGTCTAATCAGGAGCTTTTCCCCGAGGAAGAAAACGTAGAAAATAACGAACTGAAAACAGAAGATTTAAATATAAATAAGAAAAATGAAAATGGAGAGACCCTTTTGTTTTTAGCAACAAAAAACGGAGACCTTGAATCTGTGAAAGAACTAATCAATGCTGGAGCAGATGTTGATGCTAATAATGATGAATATGGACATGGAGGAGGTGTTACTGGAAAAAAGGCTCTAATGGAAGCATCAAGGAAAGGACACCTTGAAATTGTTAAAGAATTAATCGTCGCTGGAGCAGATGTTAATGCTAAAGATAGTTCAGGTTTTACAGCTTTAATGTTTGCATCAGAAGGGGGAAAACTAGAGACCATAAAAGAATTAATAAACAATGGAGCAGATGTGAACCAAAAGGCCCCATGGGGATCTTCTCCGGTAATTATAGCATCAGAGAGATTATATTCATCCTTAATGTTAGCGTCTGCTGGAGGACACCTTGAATCCGTAAAAGAACTGATTAGGGCCGGAGCGGATGTAAACTTTAAAGATAACCCTGGGCCTTCAGCATTAATAGTTGCTTCTTCTTATAACCATCTTGAGGTCGTCAAAGAGCTAATTCGTGCCGGAGCAAATATCAACGCTAAAGATAGTAAAGGCTATACGTCTTTAATGTGGGCATCAAGACTAGAATATTTTAAAATTGTAAGAGAATTAATCAACGCTGGAGCACTAGCGAAACTATCCTTAGAAGATGAATCAAAATTAAAAAACGGGCTAAAGGTAAATATTGAAAATTGTGATTTAGTGAACAACAAAATACAGGCTACATTGCAGGAGGTGGGATCAGGAGGTTTTATTGAAATTTTAGTCACAGATCAAACTAAATTTTATGATACTTGTGTTTATGGAGATGACTCTTGGAAGCTTTCATATGATTATTATAGCTTCAAAGATTTTTGTTTACGTTCCTGTTCCCATGAATCGGTAATACCTTGGCCTGAGATTATAAAAGGAAAAATAATTAACGAAAATACAATTGAGGCAACCGATGTTTTCAATATCCCAATGTAGAATATTTTTAATATTATGAAAGAAAACAAATCACATGGAATATATCACCGCATCAAAACTATATGATTACCTAGAATGTCCCCTTAGAGTATGGAGGGATATTTATGACCCAAAAAAAGATGTAAAAGACATAATCAAAATTATTGAATCTGTTCATATCAATAATGTTAAGAATAAAGACAATGGATTTTTAGCTAGCGAAGACTTATCTGAAAAAACATATAATAATATGATAGAAAGTTATGATTATTGTTATGTGTGCGAGTCTAATAATAAGATAATTGGATTTTTAATAGCTTCTTCCTTTGACTTAATAGATAAGCAAGACGAACTTTTTTCTTTTTTAGAAAAGAAAAATATATTTAAAAACTTTATTTATATATTTCAGAT
>CAZDVN010000059.1:0-2439 GCA_964508955.1 uncultured Candidatus Saccharibacteria bacterium | reverse complement strand
GTGCGTTGCATAAAAGAATAGAACTTATTTAATTATATCATCAAAGAATTGATAATTATTTAAAACACACTAAAGGTAGATTTTTATTGCCTTTAAGCATAAAATCTGCTATTTTTAAGTTATGAAACATAATTTAAAAAATAAATATTTCTTCTTAAGACATGGTAAAAATATTCATCAAGCTGAATTGAAAGATATAATATATTGCTACCCTGACGATGAAACACCTTGTTCCTTGATTGAAGAAGGGATTTCTCAAGCCAAAGACGCAGGAGAAAAATTAAAAGATAAAAAGATAGAACATATTTATTGTTCAGACATTTTGAGAACAAGACAAACTGCTAAAATAGTAGCAGAGATTATTGATTTTGATGAAAATAAAATAATTTACGATGCTCGATTAAGAGATATTAATTGGGGTATTTTTGGCGGGAAACATAAAGATGAAGCATGGGCTTTTTATGGAGGAGATAAAATTAAAAAGTTTAATGTTCCTACTCCTCAAGGAGAAACTTGGAATGATTGTAGAGAAAGAATGAAAAAAGTATTGAATGATATTGAGAGTAATTTTGAAAATAAAAATATATTAATTATTTCCCATGGAGATCCATTGTGGCTTTTAGAGGGATATATTAAAGATATTTCTGACGAAGAATTATTGGACAAGAGAGGGGAAACTTTAATTCAAACAGGGGAAGTAAGAGAGGTTAACAAATAAGAATTTAATAAAATGAAAAAAAAGATATTATTACTTTTGTTATTCATTGTTGTAGCAGTTTTTGCGTTTTTTTCGTGGCAAGGAATGTCTTTCTCTAAAGAAGTTTTAAAAATTGAAATTTTATCTTCTTCGGATACTTCGATAGGAGAAAAAATAGAATATATTGTTAAGTTTAAGAATAATGGAAACATTAGACTTGAAAATCCAGAACTTCTTTTTGAGTATCCAGAAAATTCCATCATATCTAATGGATCAAATAGAATAAAGATAGTTTCTTCCAGTGAGTTAGGAGGAGATCTTTACCCAGGAGAAGAAAGAATATTTAAATTTGAAGCAATGCTTTTAGGAAAAGAAAAAGATATTAAAATTGCAAAAGCAAGCATTTCTTTTCAGCCCAAAGATTTGAAAACAAGGAATGAGGTTTCAACTACTTTTACGACTATTCTAGGAGAAGCTCCTGTAAATCTTTCCTTAGATATTCCAGCAAAAGTCGGAGCAGGAAAAACACTTTCTTTTAAGGTAAGTTATTCATCTGACGCTTCTTATTCTTTTCAGGACTTGACTTGCTATGTAGCTTATCCAAATGAATTTGACTTTCTTTATTCCCAGCCAAAAGGAATAGGCAATGTTCAATTCGATATTCCACTATTAGGAGAAGCAGGTTTTGGGAAAATAGATGTTTCAGGAATTTTGAACGGGGAATCTTCAGAGCAAAAAGTTTTTAAGGCGAGAATAGGGATTTGGCAAAACGGAAACTTTGTTTTATTAAAAGAAGTCATCAAAAGTGTTCAGATTATTTCACCATCGCTTCATGTAACTCAAAGAGTTAATAATGATTCTACCTATTCAAGTTTTGCTGGAGATAAATTGCATTACGAATTAATATTTCAAAACATTGGAGATGAAGCTTTATATGACTTGTCTTTAATCTCAAGGATTGAAAGTAATTATATTAGCTCAGATTCAATTAATAGTGAGGCAGGAAAAATTAATGGAAATTCAATTGTTTGGGAAGCAATAGATTCTCCTTCTTTGAAGTTTTTAGATGTTGGACAAAGTGGAAAAGTTGATTTCTGGATTGATGTTTTGCCTCAGTGGGAAATGAGTGGGCTAGAGAACAAAAATCCAACAATTAAAAACAGAGTTACGATGGGAGAAACAAGGCAAGATTTTTTAACTAAAATAAATTCTGCTGTTGCTGTTGAACAAAAATTTTACACCGACGATAAGTATTTTGAAAATACTGGGCCTTATCCATTAGAGACAGGAGAAAGAACTTATATGACGATAGAATGGAAAGCAAATAATCTTTATAACGATGTAGAAAACTTTAGGATGGTTACGGCTTTACCTGAAAGTATAACATTTGAAAAATTTTATCCTGGAGGAGCAGAGATAACGTATGACGAACTTACAAATGAAGTAGTTTGTAATATTGGAAGCCTTCCTGCAGGGGCAGGGAATATCAAAGATTCTTTGATATGTGCTTTCCAAATTTCAATAGAACCAGAATTGTCTGACGAAGTAATTATTCTTTTAGGAGCAGCTCAAGCATCGGGAATAGATCAATGGACAAATAAAAATTTAACAGCAAAAACAGATATTCTTTATGCTCAGATGAGTTTTTAATTTAATATGATTATGGAAAATAATTTTGAAAAAATAGTTTCGTTTGCAAAAAGAAGAGGTTTCGTTTTTCAATCTTCTGATATATATGGAGG
>CAZDVN010000058.1:0-2476 GCA_964508955.1 uncultured Candidatus Saccharibacteria bacterium | reverse complement strand
CATGAGAGAAATCCCAGAAATCGTAATATTTTAAATTTGCACTTTTCTTCTTTTCTTTATATAATAATTAAAATATATGGAAGAAAAAGATAAAAAAAATAAATCAATTACTCCTAGAGATGAAGATTTTTCTCAGTGGTACATAGACGTCGTTAAGAAGGCAGAATTAGCAGAGCACGCAGAAGTGAAAGGATGCATGATTGTTAAACCATACGGTTATGCCATATGGGAAAACATGCAAAGAATACTAGATAAAAAATTTAAAGAAACAGGTCATAAAAATGCCTACTTTCCTTTATTAATACCAAAATCTTTTTTGAGCAAAGAAGCTCATCACGTAGAAGGATTTGCTAAAGAATGCGCAGTAGTTACACACTATAGATTAATTAATGATCCAGAAAAGGAAGGATTGATTGTTGACCCTCAAGCAAAATTGGAAGAAGAATTAATTATTAGGCCAACATCAGAAACAATAATATATGATGCTTATTCTCGATGGGTTCAATCATGGAGAGATTTACCAATAATGATTAACCAATGGGCTAATGTTGTTAGAATGGAAATGAGAACAAGGCTTTTCCTAAGAACTACGGAATTTCTTTGGCAAGAAGGACACACCGTTCACGAGAATAAAAATGAAGCCGAGGAAGAAGCTAGGAAGATACTAGGAATTTATAAGGATTTTTCAGAAAATTATTTAGCGATGCCGGTGGTAGTTGGCAAAAAACCAGAACACGATAAATTTCCTGGAGCTTTGCATACCTATTGTATTGAATCAATGATGCAAGACAAAAAATCTTTGCAAGCAGGGACCTCTCATAATCTAGGACAAAACTTTTCTAAAGCTTTTAATATAGAATTTACCGATAGAGAAGGAAAAAAACAGTTTGCGTGGCAAACAAGCTGGGGAGTTAGCACCAGGCTAGTAGGAGGCTTAGTAATGACACATAGCGATGACAAAGGATTGGTTCTTCCTCCAAATATTGCTCCCATAAAATTAGTAATTATTCCCATTTATAAAAACGAAGAAGAAAAAAAATCTGTGGATGAAAGTATCAATTTAATTAAAAAAGAAATAGAAAATTGCTTTGAGATGGAAATTGATTACAGAAACAACATTAGCCCAGGATTTAAATTTAATGAATGGGAAAGAAAAGGTGTTCCTATAAGAATTGAGATTGGACCAAAAGACGTAGAAAAAAAACAAGTTGTTTTGGTTCGAAGAGATTCCGGAGAAAAAAAGTTTGTTTTAATAAAGGAGCTTAAAGAAACAATAGAAAAAGACTTAATCAGCATCCAAGATAGTCTCTTTTCTAAAGCAAAGAAATTTAGAGAAGATAATTCTTTTATTGTAGATGAATATAATAAGGCCATAGAAATATTAAAAAACGAGGGAGGATATGTGTACACTCACTGGTGTGGAAATAAAGATTGCGAAGACGTAATTAGAAAAGAAACAAAAGCTACCATTAGATGCATTCCTCTTGAGGGAAAAGAAGAGAAGGGGACATGCATTGTTTGTGGAAAAAAATCTGAGAGAAGAGTAATATTTTCTAAGTCATATTAGATTATAATACTTGACAAAATATAATTATGAATATATAATCATAATAGGTGGAGGTGCTAGTCCCACTTCTACATTAGAAAGAATAATAATAAAAAATTATGCCAAAATTTGATGGAACTGGACCAGCCGGAATGGGTGCTGGAACAGGAAGAGGAATGGGTCCCTGTGGTTCAGGCTTCGGTCGTGGTTATGGAGGAAGATTCGGATGTAGAAGGTTTCTAACTAAGACAGAAGAGTTGGAAGCTTTAAAAGAAGAATCCGAAATGATGGAAGCAGAACTTAAAGCCATAAAAGAAAAAATCGAAGAAATGGGGAACTAAAAAAACGTCCTGTCCCTAATTAGGGGCAGGATATTTTTATATAAAAAAACAAAATGAAAATACTAAAAATAGGCGCCTCATGGTGTAAAGGATGCATAATAATGGGACCAAGATGGAAAGAAATAGAAAAAGAGAACCCATCTCTTAAAACTGAATACTTTGATTTTGATAAAGACAAAGATAAGATAGAAAAACATAACATAACCGCAATGCCAACTTTTATCTTTCTTGATAAAAACGATAATGAGTTAACACGATTAAGCGGTGAAGTAGAAAAATCTAAAATAATGGAGGTTATTAATCAATACAAAGAAAATTAATCATGGCAAGACCATTAAAGCCAAGAAAGATATTTTTTGACCCTGACGTAACTTATTTTAAACCAAGAGCAATTCCCTTGAATTTATTAGAAGAAGTTGAGGTCGGATTAGACGAACTACAAATTATTAAATTCTGTGACTATGAGGGATTAGGTCAAACAGAGGCAGCTGAAAAAATGAATATTTCTCAAAGCACACTTCAAAGAATTTTAACCTCTGGAAGAAAAAAAATAGCTGAAGCCCTCGTAGAGGGAAAAGCTATAAAAATT
>CAZDVN010000057.1:0-2496 GCA_964508955.1 uncultured Candidatus Saccharibacteria bacterium | reverse complement strand
GCTTTATTCATTTTATTGTGTTTAATTATTATAAATTAAAAATAACACAGTTGACTTTAATAGTAAAACTGTTATCATATTTTTAATGAATAGATTGCTTGAAAAAATCATAGCGGGAATGATCGGAATCGGTTCTTCCTTGTATCTTCTTTCAGGCGTTACTTATGACGGAGAGTTAAAAACAATTTTACTGGTTGGAGCAACAATGGGTCTTCTAATATTTTTCGTAAGACCTATCCTTTCTCTATTTACCCTTCCAATAAGAATTATAACATTAAATTTATTCTCGATTGTTATCATGGTTTTCCTTGTATGGGTACTAGACGCTCTTTTCGCAGACACCATATTTAATATAGAACCAGGAATAAAAAATCTTTTCTTTACAACATTAATCGTCTGGGGAACAGAAAAAATAACCACACTAGCTTTTAAATAAAATGAATAATCAATTACTAATAGCACAATCAATAGTTTCTGTGTTGATAATTATTCTAATTCTTCTTCAACAAAGAGGAACTGCTTTAGGTTCAGCTTTCGGAGGAGGAGGAGAAGCATATAGCACAAGAAGAGGAATGCAAAAAAAGTTCTTATACGGAACAGTTGTTTTGGTAATAACTTTTATTGTTCTTTCTATACTAAACTTGTTATCCTAATAAATGGATTCTAAAAATAAAATTGAGGGACGGAAATGGCCGTCTAGAAAGCAGTGGCTGCAACTCTTTAAGGTTTCTGGAAAGAAAGAAAAAATTGCTTTTGGTATTCTCTTTGTGATTTTTGTAGGATCAGTTTCTTTTTTGATTCATTCTCTTTATGTTAAAAATACAGTTATTGTTCCTGATTATTATGGATATATTAAAGAAGGCATAGTAGGAAGCCCCCAATTTATCAATCCTCTTTATTCTTCAATGTCTGATGCCGATAAAGATTTACTTGAATTAACATTTTCAAGCTTGATGACCTATGACGACAATGGAAAGATTATTCCTGACCTTATAGAAGATTATACAATTGAAGAAAATGGAAAATCTATTGTTTTTACCATAAAAGAAAATGTCAAATGGCACGACGATTTTCCTTTAACCATAGATGATATTATTTTTACTATTGACCTAGTTCAAGATTCAGAATATCTAAGCCCCCTTAGAACAAACTGGCAAGGAGTAGAAATTGAAAAAATAGCTGAACACAAAGCACTTTTAAAGCTAAAACAAGTTTACAGTGGCTTCAAAGAGTCATTAGTAAACTTAAAAATAATGCCGAAACATATCTGGGAAGGATATTCTGTTCAAAAAATGACATCAAGCGATACATTGAACCCCATAGGAAGTGGCCCATATATTATTAAGAAAATAAATTATAAAAACAAAACCGTAAGCTCCATTGTTCTTGAAAGTAATCCTAATTATTATAATAAGCCACCATACATTAAAACAATAGAATTCTTCTTCTTTAATACAGAAGAAGATTTAATAGAGGCCCTTAGAAGAGGAAAAATAGACTCTGCCAGTATAGAAAGAGAATATTATAACGAAAACAATTATAAAAACAAACAATCTTACTTCTTAGAAACTCCTGATTATTTCGCTTTATTTTTAAATAATCAAAAAATCCCCCTAGACAATAAAGAAATAAGAAAAGCTCTTTCAATCCTAACAAACAAAGAAGAAATTGCTGAAAAAATTAAAGGAGAACCCGTTTACTCTCCATTTTTATCTAGCTTTTATGGATTAGAAGAACCAGAACAAAAGTTATCATTTAATGAAGAAGAAGGATTAAAATTATTAGAAAAGAATAGTTATGTTATAAAAAATGAAGTAAGAACAAAAACAATAGAAAAAGCAAGTGGATTCAAGTTTTCTTCATCTATGCAGGCAGGAAGCAAATCTACTGAGGTCAGAAAACTTCAAGAATGTTTAGCTCAAGATCCAGATATTTATGAATCAGGTAATGTTTCAGGATACTTTGGACCAGAGACAAAAGAAGCCGTTAAATTGTTCCAAGAAAAATATAAAGAAGATATTCTTATCCCAAATAATTTAAAGGAAGGAAACGGAGTGGTAAAAACATCCACGATTAAAAAATTAAACGAAGTTTGCTTTATCGTTCCAGAAGAAGAAATTGTAATGTCTTTTGTTCTAAAGACGACCAACCATCCATCTTTAGCAAGAGCTGCTAACTTAGTTAAGGAACAGTGGGAAAAACAAGGAATAAAAATTGAAATTAAAACATTTGAAGCAAATGAAATTAAAAAAGTTTTAAGAGATAGAAATTTTGACATCCTTTTGTTTGGAATAAAACTAGGAGGAATTCTTAATCCTATTCCCTTCTGGCACTCTTCTCAAAGGATAGACCCAGGATTAAACCTTTCTCTATACCAAAGCACAGAAGCTGATAGTTTAATGGAAAAAGCGAGAACAATCTATAATGATGAAGAAAATAATACTATTAAAGATTTACAAAATTTAATTATTGAAGATTCTCCAACTATCCCCCTAT
>CAZDVN010000056.1:0-2585 GCA_964508955.1 uncultured Candidatus Saccharibacteria bacterium | reverse complement strand
GCAGCAGATGCTATTCCAGTGAATCCAATAACTGATAATAGGACTACTGTTGATAGGATGACTTTTGTTTTAATGTTTTTCATTTTTTTCAATTTTATTTTTCATTAATGTTTGAAATTATTGTTTGTCTCTTTTTTTACTATACAATAATTTCTTAATATTTGTCAATTTTTGAAAGCTGAAAAAATGGTTCTTAAGTTTCTATCTTAGAAAAAACATATGAACCAATAGTTGAGATGATAATGATAAGACCAAGGAAGACGAAAAGACCTATTCCTAAGCTGAAATAGAACTGCCCAGTTAGGACTCCCCTGATTCCATCAACTCCGTAAGATAATGGATTAATAACTAAAAGTGATTTTAATACCTGTGAAGATGAGTCAATTGGAAACAATGCTCCGGAAAGGAAAAATATTGGCATGATTAAAAAGTTAACAATTAGTTGGAATCCTTGCATGTCTCTTAGTAGCGAACCGATTGTTGTTCCTAGGGCTGTAAAGAAGAAAGCAATCATAAACATAAATAGCAGTGCCAGTGGAAGCATACTCCAATCTATCTTAAATCCTAAGAAAATAGCGATGATAAAAACTAGAATTCCTTGGAATAAAGAAGTGGTTGCTCCTCCCAGTGTTCTTCCAATCATAATCTTTAAACGAGAGACAGGTGAAACAAGAGTTTCTTTTAAGAAGCCGAATTGTCTATCCCAGATGACATCAATTCCAGTGAAGACAGCTGAGAATAGAATTGTCATGGAGATAATACCGGGAGAAAGAAAGGAGATATAGTCTCCCCTTCCTGCTTCTTCAAAGATAGAGCTCATTCCAAATCCAAGTGCAACCAAAAACAGTAGTGGTTGTCCAATGGAACCTATTATTCTAGCTTTTGATCTAAAGTATCTTTTAATTTGTCTTAACCAGAGAATATATATTGTTTTCATCTTCTTTTTTTCATCATTGTCATTCTAGTGTTACTTGTTGCCTTCTCTTCCCTTATATTATAGCCAGTTAATTTAATGAAAGCTTCTTCAAGAGAAGCGGTTTCTGTTTCTTTCTTTAGCTCTTCTGCTGTTCCTTGTATAACAATCTTACCATTATCAATTATGGCAATCTTATTAGCCATTTTCTCTGCTTCATCCATATAGTGTGTTGTTAGAAAAACGGTTACTCCTTCTTTCTTGTTTAATTCTTTAATGTAGGACCAAATATGATTTCTAGTTTGTGGATCTAGCCCAACTGTTGGTTCATCTAAGAATAATACCTTAGGATGGTGTAATAATCCTCTAGCAATCTCTAGTCTTCTTTTCATTCCTCCTGATAGATTCTTAACAAATTCTTTCTTTCTATTCCATAAGTCCACCATTTCTAAAAGTTGCTTGATTCTTTCCTCTCTCACGTCTTTAGGGACACTATATAGTATTCCATGAAATTCCATGTTTTCAAAAACTGTTAGTTCGTCGTCTAAGCTTGGGTCCTGAAAAACAATCCCAAAAGAACGACGAACATTATTAGGGTCTTTTAAAGAGTCATAACCATTTAAAGTAATCGTTCCAGATGTTTGCTTTAATAGAGTAGTTAACATTTTTATTGTAGTTGTTTTCCCTGCTCCATTAGGTCCAAGAAATGCAAAAACATCTCCTTCTTCAACATTAAAAGAGATGTTATCTACTGCTGTGAAATCTTTAAATTTCTTAGTTAAGTTTTTAACTTCAATAATCATGTGTATTAAATTTTAGCACATTTTATATATAACTTTCCATTGCTTTAACAAATTCAAGCCGTCCTTTTCTAGATGATACCAATAATGTTGACCCTTCTTACTTTTTTACTTGTCCACTTATTTCAGAAATTATGGTTTTGCAATAATCTCTGGCATCTGAGGTAAAATCAGAAAAAGAAAAGTAGAAAACAAAAAACACAAGAAAGATTATAAGTGATAGTTTATCTCTAAAGATGTTAAGATTAAAGTTCTTCCTGTCAATGATTGTCAAAAAAAGAAACGGAATAATCGAAAAAATTGGGTTAACAATAAAAGATAAGAAAATAATTATAAGTAATAATTTTTTTTTGAATGTGTTATATGTTCTTAGCTTGAAAAGCTTGAAAGTAGAGACCTCTTTTTTTTCTAAGGAATTTATTAAAATAATCTTGCTTGCAATAAGGTATAAAAGCAGAAGAAGCCAAAAAGCAGGATTTAACATACCTGGATATTGATTAACATTATAGCAAAAATAAATCATGTGAAAAGAAGAGATTGTAAAAAAAATTAAAAGAACAAAGAATGTTGTTTTGGTATAATTTTTTTCATTAGCTATCAATAGGCAGAATGGATATATCAATAAACTTTCGAAAAGAATCATTATCAGGTTAAAAAGAGAGAAACTTGAAACAGTAATAGCAATAGCTAAAAATAAAAATAAAACAAAGAAAATTTTAACAAAAAATAAAGTCTTATCCCTAGGTTTTTGTTTAATTTCTTTTAAATCTTCTTGGTTTTCTTGTAAATCCATATTAATATTTTATCATATCTTTTATTTATTATTGTGTTTATTATTGTATTATTTTTATCCAAAAAAGTAAAACATTTTA
>CAZDVN010000055.1:0-2643 GCA_964508955.1 uncultured Candidatus Saccharibacteria bacterium | reverse complement strand
GTAGCACAACACCCTGTGGAGGTGTTTGTACGGGTTCAAATCCCGTTAGTCACCCATTAATAAAACACCCTGCCCATAAAGGGAGGATGTTTTTTGTTAAACTTCACTAATAACATCAAATCCTTTATAACTTCCAGTAATCGCTAATCCAATTATTTTTCCTTTAGTTAGTTTGGCCTGCTTTATCTTACCAGCAACAATATTTAGTGTAGCACCAGAACCAACAGCATCATCAATAATTAAAATATTATTATATATTCCCCTATCATCTATAAAAAATGTTCCCTCCGCATTCTCTATCCTGTCGCGAATCTTATTAAGCGTTTTTTGCGGGACAGCAATATCTGATTTTATTTTAACAATTTTAATTTTTTTAACAGGTAATTTTAAATTGCCTTCCAACTCCTTCATTAATTGCACCTCTCTTTTGACTGTCGGAGGAATAAAACAAACAGCATCAATATCATAATCATCAATAAGATTAATAATTTCATCTCTTATAGAAGCTGAAAGACTTTTAATCATTTTTTTATCTTGGCTTTGTTTGCTATAAAGTAAAAATTGTCCAAGCTTTGTTTTTCCAAATCTTTCAATTGCATAAAAATCTAAATAAAAAATTTCATCAAGAAAAACTTTTTTAAAAGATGTTTTTATTTTATCCATTCCATCAATTAAACCTGATTTTAATTTATGTTTATCATATTTCTTCAAAGTCTTTATATACTCATTTGCTGTTTTAATAGGTTCCAAATTATTCTTATTACACCAATAATAAAATCCCTCTATTCCCTCTTTAACCTCTCCTATCGATGTAATAAATAAATAGTTTTCATTTATTAATTTTTCGATTTCTTTTTTAAAACTAACATTTTGAAAATTATTTTCACCCTTATTTAAAATGTAAAATACAATTGGTGGTTTTCCAACCTTAGAAATTAAGCCATCTTCAATTAACTTTTTTAAATGAATAAAAATAGCCTGTTTTGATATTCCAATATGAATAATTAAATCTTTAGCCGAAACAGAGCCACTATTTCTTATATATTCAATTATATTTTCTTTTGTCGTTTTCATTGTTTTAAGTATATTACATTGACTATTGACTGTCAATAGTCAATAGTAAACAATGCTTACTTCTCCCCCAATCAAAACCTCCTTAATTTTAAACAAAATACAAAATTAAAAACAAGTCTATATGAGTTTCTCAAATTCTGGAATAACAATCAGTCTATCTCCTCTTTCTTCAAATATAGTTCTAACGTCCTCCAAGATGGCACCCATCTAAAAAACACTTTATAAAGAAGTGCTTTTTGTTTTAATTTTAAACTCGTTTTTTTACTTTTTTAAGTTTTTTAAAGCTCTTGTCATAAAATTAATAATAATTCACCCGGATTATAAATTACTTAACTCCTTCTCTTGGATATATATATGATTCTACTCCCTTTTCTGCAGTCAAAGAAATTGCTCTTTTAAGTTTTTCTTCTCCTTCGGGGTCTGTATTAGAAAAATTAATTTCTCCAACAGTTAATTCCAAATTAAATTCTGAAGCAATTTCTTTCATTATCTCTAATTGTTCATTATAGTTTAGGTTACTATGTGTAAAATTTCCATTTTTTATTTCAGAAGAGCCATTCTCTGGATCTTCCCTGTATGGATGAAAACTGATTGTATCTATTAATTGATTACTTATGTTATTTTCTGTTTCCATATTTTTAATTCTAGACAAAACATCTCTAATATATGTTGGATCAAAACAGACTACTCCAGCTAAAGAAATTCTAATATTTTCATTTTTGATTTTTAATTTACTGGATACTTCAAATAAAAATTCGCTATATTCTTTAGAGTCTACATGGTCTCCAAATTGTGCAGTATTTTTAAACATTTCTCCGGTAGAATTAGAAACATTTGTTTCATTTCCGATTTCTAATTGAATGCTATCTTCAAAATTTTCAATAAGCTTTTCACAGATGGCAATATATTGATTAATCTGTTCTTTTGTATTGGGGATATTTGAAAATTGTTCTTTTCCTAAACGATGGTTATAAAATGGTACTACAATAGTTAAATCTTCTACTTTTTCTTTAATTTTTCTTATCTGACTTATAAACTCAGAATATATCTTAACTTCAAAATCTCCATTTTCTTCTATTTTTATTGCCTGAGAAACAGAAACAGGAGAAGCTTCTCCTATTGGATGTATTCTTGCATGGGTTAATTTACCTTTAAACCCTTCCAAATATGCAGGAAGGGATTCAATCTTAGTTTTCTCCTCGTCACGTTTTTCTGAAATATATTTTTGATCTTCTTCTGAAAATTTATTATTTAATAAAGGTCTCTTATATTTTTCTTCATAATATTTAGCTAACTCTTCTTTAGAATAATAAGTCCTGGCATCAACTGTAAAAATATGATCAATATTCACTCCTACAAATTGAGGATTTTCTAAGACCAATTTCTGTTCTTGTTCCCTATAGTTTATTCCTGGCCCTCTTTCGTTTGATTCTTCTTTTTTCTTCCATACTTCTTCTTTTGCCAATATTTCTTGAAGTAATCTTTGTTGTTCTGCAAAAGACATATCTACGTTCGGTTCACCATCATTATTATTATTTGGATTTTCAAAATTCATAAATTTTATAATAA
>CAZDVN010000054.1:0-2660 GCA_964508955.1 uncultured Candidatus Saccharibacteria bacterium | reverse complement strand
AAATTTACCTTGAAATATGTTTATTTGTATTATATAGTTACAATGGTAATTAAATGATATTAAAAGTTTTATTTTCCGCAATAATATTGATAGTAGGAATACTATCATGTGTAATGATCGATTTGCTTTTGACAGGCATAGTGGAATCAAAGGCTATTGGAAAAGAACAACCCATTTTCGGGATAAACAGTTCCTTGAGTAAAATATTAATGTTATTTTTTATAATGTTTGCATTGCCAATAATGAGTTATCTCCTGATGGAGATTCCAGGAATTTTAATAATGCTGATTTCTATAATGATTTCAGCTGCTTACTTAGGAGAAAAAATATCGGACAACTATCTTTAGAAATTAAAGATGGTTTTTTTATACACAAAACTTCAGGAAAATTCCAAAGTTATCTCATCTATCCTTCTGTTTTTACCATAATTTTTATGGTATAAAATACAAAGAGTGAATAATAAATTAAAGCTAGTTTTTATATGTTATTTATTAATCCATATAGAATCATTAATTTTTTCCTGCGAGACGTTAGATTATTTATTCCTGAATTTTCTGAAATGAAGCCAGGTGAAAAAGTATTAGATGTTTGTTGCGGAGACGGCAATCAAGTTTTTTATTATGATAAAAAGGGCATAATTTCTTTAGGTATAGATTCTGATCAGAATTCAATTGAAAGGGCAAAAAATAAATCAATAAATAAAAAAGCCAAGAATGTTTCTTTTCAAGTAGCCGATGCTACAAAGCTACCATTTGATAATAATTTTTTTGATCACGTAACAATTTCTCTTGCTTTGCACGAAAAAAGTAGAAATGTTAGAGATAAGGTAATCTCTGAAATGAAAAGGGTAGCAAAGAGAAATGGAAATATAATTTTTATGGACTTTCAAATTCCACAGCCTAAAAATCTTTTTTCATATATAATCAAGACTATAGAATATTTTGCCGGGAAGGAACACTTTCATTGCTTTAAAGACTATATTAAGCAAGGAGGGTTAGATAAATTACTAGACAATAAACAATTAATAGAAAAAGATAGAAAATTTTTCAAAAAAGGGAACATTGTAATAATAAAAACAATAAAAACCTAATTATAAGTAAAGCTCAAAAAATGTTATCAGTTTCATCTTTTAAGTGTTATAGTTTACTTAAGATTAATAAATAAAAAAATGGACATTGATAAATTACAAATATGCCAAGTAGGAGTAAAAAGCATCATCGTTAACCATGAGAACAAAGCCTTAGTTATGATTAAATCAATAAACGGAAAACTCTTTTGGGACGTTCCAGGAGGAAGAATGGAAAAAGGAGAAAGCATAGAACAAGCTATTAATAGAGAATTAAAGGAAGAAATCCTTAACCTAAAAGAATTTAAGGTAAAAGATATTCTTAATGTTGATATCGTTCATAGATTAGATACTTCTGAGAATATAGATCTTTTCATTGTTTTTTATAGGGTAGAGGCTGATTTGGAAAAAATTGAATTAAGCGAGGAACATCAATCATACAAATGGATATCCCTTGAAGAAATCGAATTTTTAGAAGAAGAAGCTCAGATTAGAGATAAGATAAAAGAGGGATTAAGGCTTTCCTTAAAGAAATAATCCAATAAAAAAACTAATGGAATCAAAGGAAAGTAAAAAAATAAAGAAGAAGTTCGGAAGGAAATTATATTCTTTGGTAGAATTTTATAGAATATATTATCTTGCCTTTTTTTCTTTGCCAGATCTTATAAATACTAAGAAGAACAAAGTTCTAAGCGAACTTTTTGTCGAACGAATTATGCTTGCTGTAACCGAAGTAAACGGATGCCCGTTTTGCTCATACGCCCACACAAAGATGGCGCTTGAAGCAGGAATGTCGAATGAAGAAATTCAAAATATGTTGGCAGGGGTAATTGATGATATTCCCGAAAAAGAAGTATCTGCGGTTTTGTTTGGCCATCACTATGCTTTTTCTCGTGGATGTCCTTCCAAAGAATCCTGGGAAAGAATTATAGAAATATATGGACTTTCGGAGGCAAAAGGCATTCTTGCTTCGATAAGAATTATGATGTTTGGGAACGCAGCTGGAATCGCCTGGGGTTCTTTTGTTAATAGGTTTAAAGGAAAACCCGATGATCGAAGCAATTTGACATATGAAATTGGAATTATTTTTTCCACAATATTTTTTTTACCAGTTTCTATCATACATTCGATTTTAGCAAAATTACTCAATAGCCCTATTATAAAATTTAAAGTAACATAATATGAATTCTAATAATTCGAAAAACCAAAAAAAACTATCAAATAAGTCTAATTATTTATCTTTATTGATTGTTCTTACTGGAATTGTAGTTCTATTTTTTTTCCCAGAACCGGAAACAAATTTTTTTGCATATGTTATCACTGCATTGTTTTTTCTAATATTATTTATATCTTCGAGAACTTGGAAGAAAAGAAACAAGTTCTAAATTTTTCGATATAATTACTTGAAAATTATTAAACTAAAAAACATTAATTCAGAAGAAACAGTTTATTTATCTAGAAAAGACCCTAAAATCCAGAATCTAAGATTCTGTTTTTTTATACAAAAAATCTAAATTACAAGCTCCTTTTTAACATTTATCGCTATTGACAATGATTAAATATTATTGTATATAAATTATGATAGTATGAATGA
>CAZDVN010000053.1:0-2858 GCA_964508955.1 uncultured Candidatus Saccharibacteria bacterium | reverse complement strand
GAGAATAAACCAGATTGATGTCAAGATGTTAACATTATTAACCATTTCTACACACATTTTCCACATACAACCTTTTCTCCCTTTATTTGCAAGACGTTTTTGATTTGTTGACAATATAAGATATAATAACAAACAAGATTAAGATTAAAAATATGCAAACAGAAGAACTTTGGCAATCAGTTTTATCTCAGATTCAATTAAATATTTCTCCTGCAAATTTTGCTACATGGTTTGCAAACACTAAGATATCTTCAATAGAAGATAATATTGTTATTATCTCTGTTCCAAATTCTTTCTCTAAAGAATGGGTAGAACAAAAATACAATAGGGATATTTTAAAAATATTAAAAAACTTTAATCCTGACATTAAAGATGTAAAATGTATTGTTTCTCCTGTTAACCCTCTCCCTATAGAAAAAAAGAAAACTTTAGACAAAGAGGAAGTGTTGGAACAATTAGGATTTTCAGAACTAGAGGTAAACAAAGAAACAAACCTTAACCCTAAGTATACTTTTAGTAATTTTATAATTGGCCCATTTAATGAAATTGCATACGCGGCCGCAATGTCGATAGTAGAAGAACCAGGAAAAAACTATAACCCTCTTTTTATTTACGGAGATGTTGGATTAGGAAAAACTCATTTAATGCAGGCCATTGGAAATAAAATAAAAGAGAAAAATCCTTCAACAAAAATACGCTATATTCCAGCCGAAAGATTAATCTCTAATATTGTTAATGCAATAAGAAATCAAAGTATAGAAGAACTAAAGAAAAACCTTCGGGAAATTGATGTTTTGATAATTGACGATATTCAATTTTTAGCAGGGAAAGACAAGACTCAAGAAGAATTTTTTCATACCTTCAATTCTCTATATCAAAAAAATAAACAAATTATTCTTTCCTCTGATAGACATCCTAATAATATTCCCGCAATTACAGAAAGATTAAAATCACGTTTCAACGGAGGAATGATTGCTGATATTACAATGCCCGACTACGAAACAAGACTGGCTATTTTAAGCCAAAAAATGGAAGAAAAAAATATTTCTATCTCTCCTGATGTTTTAGAATATACTGCAAACAATATTCAAAAAAATATAAGAGAATTAGAAAGTGCTATTAGTAGATTGGTAATTTATAAAAAAACAAATAGTAATAAAACACTAATTCTGGAAGATGCTAAAAGATTACTAAAAAATATTATTGTTTCACCGTCTAAAATAACTAATTATAAAAAAATCCTTGAATCAATTACTAGTTTTTATGATATTCCCACAGGAAACATGTTTTTTTCCTCAAGGAAAAAAGAGTTTGTAAGGCCAAGACAAATTGCAATGTACTTATTAAAAGAAGAGTTAAAAATGTCTTATTCAGAAATAGGTAGGAAGTTTGGAGGGAAAGATCACACAACTGTAATTCATGCATACCAATTAATTAAAAAAGAATACGAAGAAAACGAAAAAATAAGGCAAGAAGTAGATTTAATATTACAAAGAATATATAGTAAATAGGAGGGGAAAAGATGTTAAAATGTTCCGCAAAAAGTATCCATAAAAATATCCATCAACACGTTATAAAATCTTACCCATACATTAACCATTTATCAGTGCCCCTATTGTCCACATTAAAAAAAAATACAAAGAGTTAAAGTAAAAGGAAAAATCAACAAAGAAAATATTTATCCCCAAAAATAAGCAAGCTAATAGTAATAATAAATAATTAAAATTATTATAAGAAAATGAATTTCACAATACTTACCAAAGAATTTAAAAAAGGATTAAACATAACGGAAAAAATAACAGGAAAGAATTTGACTCTTCCAATTTTAAATAATCTTTTAATAGAAGCTATTCCTAATTTTTTAAAAATATCTTCAACTGACCTAGAGGTTGGAATCCAATGGTGGGGTAGGTGCAAGACAGAAAAAGAAGGAATTATTGCTATCCCTGCGAAATTTTTAAGCCAATTAATAAGTTCTTTGCCAGACGATAAAGTGAATATTAAGATTAAAAACAATAACTTAATCGTAGAGACGGATAATCTTAAAACTCAAATGAAAGGTTTCTCTCCTGAAGATTTTCCCATTATTCCTACTTTTCTTAAAAAGATATATATAGAAATAAATGGATCTAAATTGAAAGAAGGATTAATAAACGTTGTTGAAGTAACAAGTCTTTCTCAGATAAAACCAGAGATAGGAGGGGTTTTCTTTTCTTTTGGTATGGATAATATTAAATTGGTAGCAACTGATAGTTTTAGATTAGCGGAAAAAACAATAAAACCAGGAAAAGAATATAAGAATTTATTTGAAAAACAAGTTTCTTTTATTCTTCCTCAGAAAACAGTGAAAGAACTTATTAATATTTTGCCTGATGAAGAAAAAAACATTAGGATATATTTTTCAGAGTCTCAAATATTATTTGAAACATTTTTATCCAATTCTTCTCAACCAGAAGTTAATGTTATATCAAGACAAATAGACGGAGACTATCCTGCCTATGAAGAAATTATTCCAAAGAATTCAAAAACAAAAATAATATTAAATAAAGAAGAGTTTTCAAAGCAAATTAAAACAGCTGGATTGTTCGGAGGGAGAACTAATGAAGTTATTTTCAAGATTGATCCTAAAGAAAAAGAAATTGAAATTAAGAGTCAGGATTCTGAAATAGGAGAAAGTGAGTTGAAAATGCCAGCAGTTGTTGAGGGAGATCATCTTAAAATATCTTTTAATTGGAAATTTGTTTTGGATGGTTTAAATAATATAAAAAGTTCTGAAATATCTTTTGAGTTTCAAGGGAACGATGGCCCTGCAGTCATTAGACCAGTGGGAGATTCTAGCTATCTTTATGTTATTATGC
>CAZDVN010000052.1:0-2861 GCA_964508955.1 uncultured Candidatus Saccharibacteria bacterium | reverse complement strand
CAAAAATGGAGAACTTTTATTTTTAGAAAAGCTTGCTTTCCACGCTCCTTACCAAGCAGTAAAATTCAACAACCGTATTGAACTGAACGATTATTTAATGAATAAGTATGACACCTCTTGGAATCAACCTGAGGCAAGACCTTTCATTATGGAAAACGATCAGCTTTTAGATGGATATAGAAAAAACCAAAATAACTAAGAGCTGTAATTTACGCTCAATAAACACCTTACAGAAATTTACAAATAGTTAACCTCTATGTATATGAAAAAAATAATCTTAATAATTACCGTTTTATTTCTTATTGTAGTAGTAGCTATTTTAAATAACCAATCATTTATTGGTAAATCCGAAACTACAAAAGTTAATACAGATAAAGCTGAAACCACCGTCATTTCTTCATCAAAATATGATGATATTAATGTGAAAACTGTCGAGTTACGAGAAAATGAAAGTCGCTCACTACTTAATGTTGCTTACCCTGTAACTGAGAATTCAAAAATTAATAAAACAATTGAAGCTATTTCTCAAGAATTTATAGATTCATTTACCGTGGTGGCAAATGATCAGGAACAGCTCTATCAAGACTATTTAAATGAAACTGGAACTAAATCATATACAACTGTTGCTGATTTTACTCAGCACTTCGATGTATCTTTTGCAAACGAAACATATGTATCTTTTGTATTTGATCGTTATGAAAATACAGGTGGTACAGGCGCAAACTCAATTTTTGCCAAGGTGTTTAATAGAATCACAGGCGAAGAAATATTTTTAAGGGAATTGTTTACAGGCGATAATTATCTTGAAAAACTATCCTTACTCTCAAGAAAACAACTTTATAAAAAGGCAGAAGAAACATCAAAAACCCTAGATGGAACCAAAGAGGCAATAGCTGAATACTTAGAAAGCAATAAAGAATCTATAAATAATGGAACCGAACCTACAACTGAGAATTTTGATGGTTTGGTAATTAGTGACGATGGCGTACTAACAATTTATTTTGACAAATATCAAGTAGCGGCAGGTTCCGAAGGGATTGTTTCTATCGAAATACCACTTAAGGATATCTCTGAATTACTTTCGCCAACCGTAAGAGATGTTTTTTCAATTCAAAAACCAACCAATGAAATAGCTCCTTTAGTTCAACAACAAATATCATCTGTAGATTGCGATGTTGCTAAATGTGTAGCCTTGACGTTTGACGATGGTCCATCACTTTATACAGGAACTCTTCTTGATACCTTGGCTCAGAATCAAGTCCCAGCCACTTTTTTTGTACTTGGACGTTCAGCAAAAATTCAGCCTGATTCTATTACTCGTATTGTTGCTGAAGGTCATGAGCTGGGTAATCATACGTGGGATCATAAAGACCTAAGGACACTTTCTGGGCTTGACATTGCTGCTCAACTTCAAAAAACTGATGATTTATTGTATTCAATAGTTGGCTTAAAACCTAAAAATGTTCGTCCACCTTATGGAGCTTACAATAATGAAGTATTAAAACATATTAATCGCCCTATTATTTTATGGAGTGTTGATCCTGAAGATTGGAAAAAACCAACGCAAGAAGAATTAATAAAAAGAATGACATCTCTTAAGTCTGGAGGCATTATCCTTGCTCATGATATTCATCAATCAACTGTAAAAGTTATTCCAGAGGTAATATATGAACTGAAAAAGCAAGGATTTACTTTTGTGACAGTTAGTAATATTTTACGCCAACCCTTAAAACCAGGAGTATCGTATAGTCATCGATAGTTTAAAGTAAAGAAATATTTTTTATAAACATAAAATAACTAAAAACTATTTATTGTGAAAAAACAAAGGAATCCACTTGGGTCGTACCAATTGCGGATGTAACTAGAGTACACCAATACTTTCTTGTCAAAGATACCGCCAAGAATCACATTTAGAAAAATCAAGGTTGGAAGCATCGGTGCAAAGTGCCGAGGCTGTTCCTTGCCTTTATTTTTAAACAACCAAAAGTCTAATTCTAATCCTGAAGAAGTAATATCTTCTGAAGCTATGTCTATCTCTAAGGAATACCTATCTCTTCGTTATTAGACTGAAAATATTCTAGTTAATGCTAATAATTATTCTGATTATGACTCTTGGAGCAAGGAAGAGCAATTTGGCATTAAGCTTAAAAGAAAATGGTGACGCAACTTTAAATACAGCAGAAGGAGCTTTATCTTGGAGACAAGCTGGTAATGAAATTTTGGTTTTTCTAAAAGAAGATCCATCTTTTTCTTATGTTTTTAGCCTTTCTCAAAATCAATTAACTTTCATTAAAGTGATATCCGAAGAAGGAGAAATTATCGCTGGCCAAGAATTTATGGATGGAATATTTCTTACAGGAACTTTAACTAAAGAAAGATAAAAGATCTTAATTTCTTTAATTTTATTTCGAGACAAGTAATATTTTACATTATTAATAAATCTTTAAGAATGGAGCTTTGATGGCTTTGTTTTTAATATTACATTGACCAAATTATTGTTAATATGATAAAACATGATTAAAGAAGCAATCTTTAGGCAATGCATTACTTAAAACGTTATAAAAAAGAATTAAAAAATAAATAAAATTATGATCAAAAAAATTAAACAACTGGGAGGAATTATTTTAATCATGTTCTCTACGGTTTTACTTTCTATAGCTGTCTTGTCTATATGGGACGTAGTTAGTAATGAGGTCGCAAGGGAAGCTCTACTAAAAACATTTTACACCTTTGGATCGATATTTATTGTCTCGATATTTGTTTTGTTTATATCTAAAATAATTGGTGAGAAAAAGTAAAATTTTGCTTGTTTTTAATAATATTTAGCATTTCTTCAAAAGGCTTGATTTAATTTAGGCTTT
>CAZDVN010000051.1:0-3048 GCA_964508955.1 uncultured Candidatus Saccharibacteria bacterium | reverse complement strand
AAAAATACGAATATAGAGATTATGAAAAAAGAAAAAATAGAAGAATGTGAAAAAGAAAGAATTTTATCACAAATTAATTCATACTTAGGACTTTTTTCACATTTTCAAACGTATAATTTAAGAAAAAAAATGATAAAATTATTAGATGTCTTTGTAGAAGAATTTTTTTCTTTAGACTTTGAAGAATATAATAAAATTAGGATAAAGGAATAATGCAATAAATGATAGAATTATTTTTTTGTGGGGTTGGAATCATTTGTTGCGGCAGGCCAAGGGTAAGAACCTGTTTTATTTTTAAAAGAAATGGAAGAATTGTTCTCCAGGGAGTTAAAACTAGTCAAAAAAACATAGAAAGTAATAATAACTCAGCACAGTATTATGGGCTAATCGAAGCTCTTCTTTTTTTAAAAAGGTTAAATATAAAAGAAAATGTTTTAATATATAATGACAATGTCATTCTTTGTAATATTATTTCTAAGGCTTGGGGCTGGAACAGAAGAAAGACTATTTGGACTCCTCATAAGAAATGTTCTTATTTGAATAGACTGCTTCAAGAATCTTTAAAGTACTTAAAAGACATTAATTATCGTATTGTTTTAGTTCCAAAAAGAAAAAATCTTACAACCCATCTTCTTTTGATTTCTTTATTAGAAGAAAGAAGCATTATTTATCCTCGGTTATTTATTGATAAAAAAGAATGGAAAATCAAGAAATGGAAAAGAAAGTTAAGCTTAAGAAATAAAAAGTTAGCTAGAAGTGCAATATGGCTCTATTCTTAATATAAGCATTGGCAAAAACATCTTAATTGATATAATTCAAGTATAATCAATTTATATTAATTAATACAAGCATATGTTGCTTAATTTATGATAATTAACAGAACAATAAATAAAGAACTAGAAGTTACTCTTAATAGTTCTGAACATAAAGTTATTATTCTTTACATTCAAAGATAAGCAGGAAAAACAATTTTAATTGAAATACTTTTGCCTTAAGGGTTAAATTATAAAAAATATAATAGAGATTTTTCTAATTTTTATTTCTGGAGAATATATAATCAACAAGAGATAGACCTTATTAAAAAATCAAAAGGTAAAATTATTGCATATGAATGTAAGCGGGGAAAAACATATCCTCAAAGTGAATTTAATCTAATCAATAAAGATAATGTTTTTGATTTTTTAATATAATTATCTAATTTCAACACTCTTTTCAATCATCTTTCTCCATGCTGGACCAGAGGCAGATTCTCCAACTCCTCCAACCATAGGGGTGTTGTTATTATTTCCCGACCAGACTCCTACGCAAGTATCTTTTGTGCATCCTATAACCCAACCATCTACATTTAATTGAGTGGTACCTGTTTTTACAAAAACTTTATAATCATCAAATCTTAAATTAGAATTATATCCAAATATTGGAGCTCTAGCATTATTGTCAGATAAGATATCAGTTATCATCTCGCATGTACGAGTTTCTAAAACCTTTCTTGGTGTGTTCTTATTCTCATATATTATATTTCCAGAAGCATCTTCTATTTTTAATATCGCAGATGGTGCAATTCTATACCCCCCATTTGCAAAAACTCCATAAGCAGAAACCATATCAATTAGATAAACTTCTCCACCTCCTAAGACTAAAGATAATCCGTAATAAGAAGGGGGGTTGGTTAATGTAGTAATGCCCATTTTTTGAGCCAAACTAATACTATCGTTTAAGCCAGCAAAATCATTTAAAACTTTAACAGCAGGAATATTTAATGATTGAGCAAGAGCATTTCTTAAAGTAACGGGTCCTCTAAATCTTCCGTCATAATTTTGAGGGATATAGCTTTTACCTCCCCATACTCCAAAGTTAGTAAGTTCGTCTATAACGATTGTTTTATCAGAAAATCCTTTATTGAAAGCTTCTGCATAAACAAAAGGTTTGAAAGAAGATCCTGGTTGTTTTTTTCCTTGTGTAGCAACATTAAAATCAGGAACGAATTTGCAAGTTCTAGCTGGGTCACATCCTTCAGGCATAGATTCACCCCATTGGTCGGCAGAACCAACCATAGATAGTATTTCGCCCGTCTTATGGTCAATTGCGATTAGGGCCGAGTTATATGCTCCGAACTTATAAATATTAGTAGAAACACTCTCTTTTATAATTTTTTCAGCTTCTTCTTGGAGCTCCCAATTTAAAGTAGTATATATTTTTAAACCTTTCGTTTCTAAGAAAGTTGGGCCATAAGTATTTTCTATTTCTTTTTTTACATAATTTACAAAATGTAAGGCTAGTGTTTTAGGACGAGAACTAAAAGATAAATCTATTTCTTGAGCAATGTCTCTCTCTTCCGGAGTGATATAATGTTCCTCCATCATTCTTCTCAAGACATAGTTTTTTCTATTAAGTAATTCGTCAACATGACTTCCATAGGGAGAGTAATAGCTTGGAGATTGGATTGTTGCAGCTAGAAGGGCGCTTTCTTCAATGTTTAAATCTTTCGCAGATTTTTGAAAATATAACTGAGAGGCTTCTTCTACTCCATATATATTTATTCCGAAAGGAACTTGGTTTAAATACCATTCTAATATTTGTTCCTTTGAATATTTCCTGTCTAGCTCCAAAGAAAGAACAATTTCCTTTACCTTTCTTTCTATAGTTTTAGTAGGTATTAAAAAAGTACTTCTTATTAATTGTTGAGTGATAGTTGATCCTCCTGGGACATTAAGACTTTTAGAAATAAATCCTAATTTTAAAGCTCTTAATATCCCCGTAGAATCAATTCCAGGATGATTGTAAAAATTAGCATCTTCTGTTGCTATTACTGCGTGCATCATGTGTTCTGATATTTCTGACAACGGAGCATAGGTTCTTTTTTCTTCTCCATAAATATTAGAAAGTAAAATTTCACCACTTCTATCATAAATTTTAGTAGAAAGATTTAATTGCGCTTCTTGAAAAACTTCAGGACGTGGAAGATCTCTGACAAAATAAAAAAAGGCCATAATCCCAACAAAAATTACCAAAAACAGCAAAATCAAAAATACTTTAAGTATATTTTTT
>CAZDVN010000050.1:0-3284 GCA_964508955.1 uncultured Candidatus Saccharibacteria bacterium | reverse complement strand
ATAATAGGAATAGTATTGTATATTTTTTCGGCTAATTCTTTTCCTTCTTTTTCTATTTTTTGATTATCAACCCTTATCTTTATTTTTTTATTTAATATTTTTGAAAAAGCCAACAAACTATAGCCTATGGCTAGTCTTGGCGGTAAATCAATTTTTGGTATTTGGATAAAGGGGGTGTTTCTCTTTTTGCTTAGTTCTATTAGTTTTCCTCCCGAAGAAATAACTATTGTTGGTATTTTTTTCTTAAAGGCACAGTTAAAAGCATCTATAGTTTCTTCTGTTTCGCCAGAAAAAGAGCTTACAATAAGGAGTGAACTGGTATCAATGTTTGGTGGAAGGCCGTAGTTGGAATGAATAGTTATGTTGATTTTTGGATAAACATCATTGATTAAGTGGGCCGCCAAGTGAGACCCTCCCATTCCAGCAACGAAAAGATTACTCGAATATTTAAAGTTATTTAAATTCTCTATTTTTGGCTTATAGTTAAATTGCTTTTCAAAATTTCTTAATAGATCTACAAGGTCATTATTCTCCATGTTCTCTTTTTTATTATTAATAAGATGATTATATCATAATTGGAAATTTTTTGAAATTATGATAAATTATAGTCATGAAAATAAAAGAACTAAAGAGTAAAAATGTTTTAATTTTAGGAATTGGGAGAGAGGGCAAAGACACACTTCTTTTTTTGAAAAAAGTTTTCCCTAGAAAGATTTTTACAGTTGCTGACGCTAAGGATTTTAATGATTTAGATGCAAAAACAAGAAAGATATTAAAAAACACGAAGGCAGATCTTTTATTGGGAAAAAACTATCTTAAAAAAGTTAATGATTTTGATGTTATTATAAAATCTCCAGGAATATCTTTTTCTAAGTATAAAAATAAATTGACCAGCCAAACAGAGTTATTTTTTGATAACTGTCCTGGGAAAATAATAGGTATTACAGGAACCAAAGGAAAAAGCACTACTTCTTCTATTGTTCATTCAATATTAAAAGAAAACAAAGTGAAATCTTTTTTAGTGGGGAATATTGAAACACCATCATTATCTTTTTTATTAGAGGCAAAAAAAGAAGACATTTTTGTTTATGAATTATCTTCTCATCAATTGCAAGGACTTAAAAAAAGTCCCTTTATTTCTGTTTTTTTAAATATATATCCTGAGCACTTAGATTATTACAAAAATTTTGAAGAATACTTTTTAGCAAAAACTAATATTGCCAAATATCAAGAAAAAAATGATTACTTCATTTTTAATGCAAAATCTAAAAAAATTAACGAATTTTCAAAAAAAGTAAAATCAAAAAAAATTGATTTAAATGTGGCAGACTTTTCCTCTTTCTTAAAAGAAAACCAACAATTTTTAGAAATTACGCATATAGATAATTTAATTGCTGTTTTAAATGTTGTTAAAATTTTAGACATTCCTTTAAGTAAGGTAACAAAAGCTTTAAATAAGTACAAAAGACTTCCTCATCGATTAGAATTTATTGGAGAATCTAAGGGAATAAGATTCTATGATGACTCTATAGCAACAATACCGGAATCTGTTATTTTTGCTCTTGATTCTCTTGGAGATGATGTTGAAACCCTTATTGCTGGAGGATATGACAGGGGAATCAAATATAACAAATTAGCCAAAAGAATTAAAAAAAGCAACATCAAAAACCTAATATTGTTTTCTCCTTCAGGAGAAAAAATATTAAAAGAAGTAAAGCAAGAGAAAAAAAGATTAAAGATGATAATTGTTAAAGACATGAAAGAAGCTGTGGCTAGGGCATATGAGCTAACTAGTAAAGGAAAGATATGTTTATTATCTCCAGCTTCTCCTAGCTTCGGAATCTTTAAAGACTACAAAGAGAGAGGTGATTTATTTGAAAAATATATTAAATTTTTTAAATGAAGAAAAAGAAAAAAATTCCAGATATTCCTTTATTAATAATTATTTCACTTTTTCTGATGGTTGGTTTTTTAGCATTAGCAACGACATCAATTCCATTGTCTTTAAAATTAACAGGGAACTCTAGTCATTATTTAATACACCAAGTTTTATTTGGATTATTGCCTGGATTACTTTTAGGATTTATAGCATTTAAAATACCCTTAGGAAGGTTTAAAAAATATAGTTTTGTATTCTTCTTGTTTTCTTATTTATTAATGTTTGCAGTTTTTGTTCCTGGGATTTCAAAGATTGAGTTAGGGGCAACTAGATGGATTGATTTAGGATTTTTTAGTTTTCAACCTTCCGAAATTTTAAAACTAGCGATAATTTTTTATTTAGCTACAATTCTTGACGATAAAAAGAATAGAAAAAAATTCGTTGCTTTTGCCATAATACTTATCTTAATCTGTGGGGTCCTTTTTTTGCAAAAAGACTTAGGAACATTATTTATTCTTTTTTCTATCATGATATCAATGTTTTTTTGTTCAAAAACTCCAATAAAGCAAACTTTAGTTGTTATTTCTGGTGCGATAGTGGGATTCGTTACATTAATTATTTTAACTCCATATAGGATGAAACGAATTTTTTCTTTTTTTAATCCCGAAGAGGATATTTTAGGATCGAGTTATCACATTAACCAGGCGCTTATTTCTGTTGGTTCGGGTGGACTAATAGGCTCTGGACTTGGTTTAAGTATGCAGAAATTAGGCTTTATTCCTCAATCAATTTCAGATTCCATCTTTGCAATTTTTGCCGAGGAACTAGGTTTTTTAGGCTGTGTACTTTTGGTAACTCTTTTTATTGCTTTTTTTGTTAGAGCTATAAGCATATCTGAGAAACTAGATAATCAAACATTAAGGCTTATGGTTATAGGTATTACTTGTTGGATAACTATTCAAGCTTTTATTAATATTGGTTCAATGATAGGGTTATCTCCATTAACAGGGATACCTCTTCCATTTATAAGCTATGGTGGAACTCATTTAATAATGGAGCTTATGGCCTGCGGTTTATTGTTAAATATTTCAAAAGAAATAAAAAGTTAACCTTGTTTAAAAGACGAAAAAAGCATATTATAATGATATGAAAAAGATTTTATTTACAGGTGGCGGGACGGGTGGACATATTTTTCCCATTATTGCCATCGCTGAAGAAATAAAAAAAAATGATTCAGAGGTTAATCTTTCCTATATGGGACCAGAAGATTTTACGTCAAGAACTTTTTTGCCTAGGAAAAACATTAAAACGTATTTTATTCTTTCAGGGAAAATAAGAAGATTTTTTTCTCCCCGAAGGTCTTTTTTACGAGCGAGAGCACGTAGTCGCGTTCTGCGGCAGAGAC
>CAZDVN010000049.1:0-3474 GCA_964508955.1 uncultured Candidatus Saccharibacteria bacterium | reverse complement strand
AAGGATTGGGGGTGTAAATTAAATTATTAAAAGAGTCACTTTCTATAAAGTTTATCAATTTAACAATTTTGGCTTGTTCTTGTTCTTGAGTATTTAACTTAAAAATTCCATCAGAAAAATACATGTCCTTAAGGTATAGATTAAAAAAAATAAACCAAAAAACAAGAATTATTACAGCGAAAAGAAGAATTGGAGTCATTCTTTTCAACATAGCTTTTTTATCTGTTGTTTTTTCAATTCCTATTTCCATTTTTTTTAATATGAATAAAAATCAATTATTACATTAAATCTTAATTCAGAAATCATTTCTTCTGATTTTTGAGAACCTGGAGAAATATTTATCTCCTTCACTGATGATATTCTAGCTTGTTTTTCTAAGGAAGACAATAAACTTTTGAAAGAATTATAGCTTCCCTCAACAATAAAATTAAACGTTGTTTTTTTAACTGGCCCAATTATTTGATTTTTATATAACAACTGAGACTCCGAAACCAACATAGGAGCAGAATTTGTTATACTAGAAAAAATTAATCCGTTCGCAAAAGACAAATTTCTTAAAAAATAATGTACCTGAGGAACAAAAAAGGGAGATGAAACAAAGTTAAGTTTAACAATTTCTTTTTTTTTATCCCAACCTGCATCTTTCAATCTATCCAGGTTAGCGCTAGAAAAAACATGATATTTATCAATCTTTTCTTTTTGATCTTGTGTTATTTTTATTTCTCTTTCTTTTTCCTTTACTAAATCATAAGAAGGCAAAATTAAAACAATAAAAACAACGATAATAGATATTGCGATAAAACTATAAAATAATAATTTTTTGTTTATTTTTCCCATATTATTTCAATAAAATACTCTTAATAATTAAATTTAGCTCAAAAGTTACCTCCCCTCCTTCAGTCATGTTAATATTCAAAAGCTCATAACTCTCAATTGACCCCTCTTTACCTAAAAACACTATTTGCTCCATTAAATTTCTATTATTTTTAGTTTTTCCTAACATAGAAATTTTTCTTGAATCACTCTCAAGTTTAAAGCTTGAATAAATAATTCCTGGATGTGCCCATAATTCAAATCTTTCAAAAAATTTGGAAGTCCTAGGAGCATTCTCTAATAAAACCTGGAAATCATTAATCTGATTTTGGGCTAAAGATAAATCTCCCTTGTTCTCGCTCATAATTAATTGACTTAATTCAGTAAACTCTGTTTTTAACTTAGCTGATTCTTCTTCTTTTTGGGGAAACAAATAAGAAGAAAGATAAAAATAAAAACCAAAAGAAATAATTAAAATTAAAACTAATAAAACTAATATAATGTTCCCATCTTTGATTTTTTCTAAATTAATACTCATAAAATAAACATAAATTATTCAAATTTACTTAAAGCTTGACCTAACGCAATTGCGTAGTTAGCATTAAGATTATCCATTTGTTTTTCAAGTCCCTCAGGACAAACGATATTATCAAATGGCTTTCCATTAATTATTTCAAAAGTTGCAACACCTTCTCGCACCAAAGACTTATTAAAATAATCCATGATTCCAGGCATTCTTGTGGTTCCTCCTAAAAATACAACTTTTTCTACTAAAGTTCCTTCTTTTTTTTCAAAATCTTTAATTACTTCTCTAATTTTTGAGGATATAGAAAATAGCACTGGCTCTAAAATAGGATATAATAAAAATTCTTCGTTTTCTAACAAACCATATTTTATTTTTGATGCTTCAGCCACTTCCATGTCCAAGGCAAGACTATCAGAAATTGCATTTGTTAAATCTTTTCCAGAAACATCAAAGCTAAAGCTAATTTTCATGAATCCCTTTTCTACTATACTAACGTTGGTACTTTGAAATCCTATTTCTGCTATACATATTGTCTCGCTTTTGTCTTTTCTAACAACTGATCTTTTCAAAGACATTGCTTCAGGCTCTAACGACAATAAAACTAATCCTGCTTTTTTTGATATTTCTTTGTAGTGCTCTATGATAACTTTTGGAACAGCCATTACCAAAACCTTATTTACATTTTTTTCAGAAATAGCATTTTCCATTGATTGCCAATCTAAAACAACTTCAGCTAAAGGTAGTGGTATGTATTTTCTTGCTTCAAATCCAATAGCACCATCTATTTCTTTTTTTGACATTGGAGGCATTTCAAAAATTGAAAAAAAGGATGAAAAGTCAGGCAAAGAAAAGGAAACTTCTTTGTTTTTAGTTTTAGTCTCGAAAATCAATTCTCTAATTGCCAAAGATATATTATCCACGTTAGGATTTAAAGTATTTTTATCAAAATATCTAAAAGATTCTTTGCAGGCAAAGTCTAAGTTTACCTCACCGTAATTTTCAAGAAAAGCTTGTCCATTTTTATAAGAAATTTCAACAGCTTTTATAGTCTTTGTTCCAATATCAACTCCGAAACTTCTTGTTTTTTTAAAATTCTTAAAAATACTAAACATATTAAAATTATTATATCAATTTTATAATTTAGTTACAAGGTGATATACTTAACACAATAACATAATTTTAGAAAATGAAAAACTTGCTCGATTTGATTTTTCCAAAACAATGCATCGTTTGTAAAAAAGAAGGAGTTTATCTTTGCGAAGACTGCCTTTCAATGATCAATATCAACCCGTTTAAATATTGTCTTTGCGAAAAAATAAGGAAAGAAGATAAGTGTGAAAATTGCAAAAACAGAAGTCTTGATAAAATTTATTCAGCATCTTCTTTGAATGATAAAATTGTTAGATTAGCAATCCATAAATTTAAATATTCTCACATAAAAGAACTTTCTGTTCCTTTTGCTTTTTTAATTTTAAGACATCTTCAAATAGTAAAATGCCAGATAGATGATTTTATCTTAATGCCCATTCCCCTCTCTGATAAAAAGAAAAAGAAAAGAGGATTTAACCAATCAGAAGAAATAGCAAAAGTAATTTCAGAGGCTACAAAGATAGAAAATGATTTTAATTGTATAATAAAAATAAAAGACAACAAGTCTCAAACTGAATTAACAAAAAAGGAAAGATTTGAAAACGTGAAAAATACATTTAAAATAGTTAAAAATGTGAAAAATAAGAATATCTTACTATTAGACGATGTATATACAACAGGAGCAACAATGGAAGAATGCGCAAAGAGTCTTAAGGAATCAGGAGCAAGTAAGGTTTGGGGAGTAACCGTCGCAAGAGAGATGATTGACCTTTAGCTCTATTTTGTATAGAATTACCTCATTATTGGAGAGGTGCCAGAGCGGTCGAATGGGGCACCCTGCTAAGGTGTTAGCTGTGCAAACGGCTCGAGGGTTCGAATCCCTCCCTCTCCGCCAAAATTGAAAATCGGAATTGGAAGCCGAAATGGGGTCGGCGCGAAGCGCCGACACAAACGCATTCCCGCCAAAAATTCCCGAATTCAAAAGGTTTTTCCACGCTCCGCGTGGCTCAAAAAGTACGGTTCGATCCTTAATTTGAAAGTTCGAA
>CAZDVN010000048.1:0-3484 GCA_964508955.1 uncultured Candidatus Saccharibacteria bacterium | reverse complement strand
AGAATAAATTATTAGATTATTAAATATAGCTTTAAAAAAATGGAAAATAAAAATTTTAATCCAGAATATCCAAAGCCAGCAGAGGAAGAAAAAAACATTATTGAATTAGAGCCAGAAAATGAAGACATTGAAGAAAACGCACAGGAAAATTCAAATGATGCAAAGATAGAAAATCAAACAGAAGAAAAAGAACTTTTACCAGAAAAAAGTAGGGAAGAGAAAAAAGAAAAATTGGAATCTAGATACAAAGAAATTCATGACAAGTGGTGTGAAATGGAAAATAATCAAAAAGACTTAGGCGTAATTGAAAAAATAAAAGAAGAAGGAATTGAGACCATGATTAAAGAATATGGTCTAGATGTTGTTTTTGATGCAATCTTAGGAGTGGAAAAGGGAGAAACAATTGTTGATGTTCTGAAGAAGATTGAACCAAATGATAAAAAAAGAAAAAATCTTTATGCACAAATGTTGGTTGAAGTTAATTCACAAGAAGAAAACAAAGAGACTGAAAATAATAAAGAGAAAAGTTCTTCTTTAGCAAAAAAGCTAGAAATATGGAAAAGTCTTGACAGTTTTTTTGTAATGAATAGATCAGAAAAAATTAAAAATTTAGATAGTGGTTTACAAGATTTTCATATTTTTCTTATGGTTCAAGAAGAGAAGGGAAATAATCTTAAGGAGGAACTTTCAAGGGCAGGAAATAGTATTAATGAGATTATTAGGGCTAGGGCAGAAGATTTAAAAAATAAAAAAGAAGAACTTGTTCCTCAATTGGAAGAAATAAGCAATGAATTATCTTCAGAAATAAAGGAAATAGAGGAAGAGTTTACTTTAACCTTAAAGAAATATTGCGATCAGGCTTGGAGTGATTTTGATGATTTAGAAATAAAAGAAGAGGAGAAAAGAAAAGCTTACTTGGAGATAAAAGATAAAACTGATTTAATGGCTGAAAAAACGAAGGAAGAGACCTATGAAGCAACACAGCAGTTGGAAGCCATGAAAAATGAGATACCTGCTCTTCTTCTTAGTAAATAGTCAATAATTTGTTTTTTTCTATGCTCGTACATGAATATCAAAAAGATAAGGATGATTTTAATGTTAAAAATATATTATGAATAAAATTCTACTCTCTATATTATTAATATGTTTATCTGCATTTTTAATTTTCTTTTTAATTTTTAATCAAAAAGAAAGTGAGGTTAAAATAGAAAGCAATATCATTATCTTCTATAGTGAATATTGTGCTCACTGTTTAGCAGTTAAGGAATATATTAAAGAGAATAAAATAGAAGAAAAGATTTCTTTTGAGACAAAAGATACTGGCGAAAGTACAGATTTGTTATTTGAAAAAGCTGATATTTGTGGAATAGAGCCAAACCAAGTTGGAGTTCCTTTTCTTTTTGATGGAGAGAAATGTTTGTTTGGGGATAAAGATATTATAGATTTTTTTGAATTGCAGATAAGATAAAAAGTTTATTCAAAATAATTATAATGATTGGAAATATGAAGAAAGCGCTAAAAGAAGGAAAGTCAGCACTCTTAATTTTTACCCCATGTTTTCTTGAAATTAGGCTCACAAATTCTTCCCATCCTTGCTGCTTGTTTTTCTATATTTACAATAAGTAAAGGGTAGAGTAGGGGGATTTTAACCTAGGTGTTTTATATGAAATAAAAGAAGACCTACCAGCCACCTCCGCCACCTCCTCCACCACCACCTCCACTACTACCACCGCCACCAAAGCCAGATGATGAGCTAGAGGTATTCTTAGAGATAGATGAAGCCACTCCGTTCGAGATATTAGACATGTTATCAATAAAACTATTAAAACCGACAAGACCAATACCTCTACTCATAAATGAAGGTGAGTAATTATTTAAATACTCCTCACCATAGATATCTTTCATCTTGCTTAACCATTCGGTGGTAATGCCAAATAAGATTGCATATGGTAGAAGCTTGTCTAAAATATCGTTTTTCTCTTGAAATTTAGAACGATATTTTTCAGCTGTTTCCATGTATAGTTTGAATCCTCTAAGCCTCCAGTTTATTTCTTCTCCTTCAGCTGTCAAAAAGCTTAAAGATTTGGAAAACAAAAAAATAATACCTGAAGCAATCGCTAAACCACATAAAGGGATATAATTAAGGCTAAACGCTAATATCAAAGAAGAAGATCCGATAAAAATTGAAACACCAATGGCAGTATTTTTCTGTTTTTTTAACTTATTATTAATATATTTTTTAGAATTTAAGAAAGATAACTGCTTCTCGGTTATGGTTGTAAAATATTTAGAAATAGTTAAGCCAATATTACTTAGATTTACTTCTTGAGTAGTTCTAAAAATCAAGGAAAGAATATAGGCTTCAAGTTCATCTAAATTCTCATCTTCTTTTTTATTAGTCCTAATAATTTTGAATTCTGATTTATCAAAAAACAGTATCTTTTTTTCAACTCTCTCAATTTTTATGTAGCCTAGGAAACCTAAATGAACAATAGTGGCGGCGATCGAATTTTTATCAAGTTCTCCCTTCTTAATAATCGCTCCCATTTCGATAGGGGTTAGATTCTCAGGGATTTCAAATTCTGGTATAACCACCTTATTTTTATTAAAACCATTGCTTAGTTTCTTCTTATAGTGAAAACCGACAATCAAAGATGTCAGAATTAAAAGAAAGAATATTATGATATCAAAGACTGAAAAACCATATTTCTCTTCAAAAGTTGCTTGGTATGGTTTAATGATATCTTTTGGAAAAGAAGCTGACAAAGTTACGCCCTGGTTTCTTAAAAATTTCTGGCCTCCTTTAATCTCTAAGGTATTATGGTCAGTCCATCTATAGGAAGCTAAGTTTTCATTTTTAGAATTCAAATATCCAGCATAAAGAGATATTTGGGTATTATCTTCATTAATTTCTGGCGGAAAAGTAATTGTAGCAATAAAGTTATCAATTTCTAAATCCCAATAGCTACCTAAAACATTCCAATAAAGTTCATCAAAATTTTCATTGGGCGTTCGAATGGTGTTTTTAACATGATATTTTATTTGATAAAGGTTTTCACCATGAACCGTAATATTAGAATCTCCAATTTGATAAGTAGTGGTTTCTCTATCAGAGCTAGTTAAGTAGTTGGCTTTAACGTTATTATGGGTAATGCTAATCAAATTAGTTGGAATATTGAATGTTTCTGAAGTTGTTTTATATTTTTTAGGTAAGACCCTATAAATTCCATGTTTGTCTGGTAAATTTCCGCAATCAGCTAAGATGTTTTCTGTGATGTCTATACTAGAATCAGAATTGACAATAATACTGGTTTCTAAATTTTTAACATACCAATCGGTAATTAAGTCTCTGGAAAAGACTGGAGCTTGGTAAACTAAAAATATCAATAATACTAATAAAATTTTATTAAAATATTTCATATTGTATAATGATAAAGAATTGTTTTGGCGGTGTTTTTTGATTGATGTTCGAACTTTTTTTGAC
>CAZDVN010000047.1:0-3515 GCA_964508955.1 uncultured Candidatus Saccharibacteria bacterium | reverse complement strand
TAAAAGAATTAGTATTTATTCTTAATTCTTTAAAATCATTTTCTGTTTTTAATTCAGAGTGCAGATAAAGATAATCTAGAATTGCTTTTTCAGCATCAGCTATAAGTATTTTTTTATTTGAATTAATTATAAAATGATAGCCCCAAAATAAACTTTCTTTAATTTTCCTATAACTAAATCTACCAATATTATTATGAAAAATGTTGGTTTTATTTGTGCTTATAGAAGTAATTTGAAAAATCTCTTCTGGAATTAATCCATAGTATTTGAGAGCTTTTTCAAGAGAAATATATGATGGCTCATAAATCTTGTTTGCTATAAGGAATAAAAAATAATCATCTATTTTTTGATCCGCAAAAGAATAAAACCCTTGTTTTATTTTAATTAGAAAGCCATCCTTTTGCCATCTATTAATTTGTTTATATGAAAAATCAGGAAATTGTTTATATATATTTCTTAAAGAAAATACGCCATAAAAAGCTAAGTGCTTTTGAAAATCTATTTTATTCATTTTATTTCTTTAATAGGACATTTTTGTCCCTTTACAGAAACATAATAACATATTGAATTTCCTTTTGTCAATAATTACTTTGTCTTCTTCAAGAGTATCTTATACATCCCATCTAAGAAGTCTCCTCCGGCATAACCAATAATGAATGCTATAGCTGCTAATAGTCCAACAATACCAGAAAGAAACACCAACATTCTTATAGCTCCCCCACCAAAGCCACTAATTAATATTAGAAATAATAAATTCATTATAATTATCTCTATTAATCAATTTTATTTCTGATTCTTTATAGGTCTCTAAGAATAAGTCTGCTCCAGAAATCTTTCCTTTTCCACTTTTTATTTCATAGCCAAAAAGTTTTCCGTTTTTTTCTTCAACATAGTCTATTTCTTTTTTATCATGGGTCCTCCAAAAATATGTATTATAGTCTATTCCGTGATTATTGTTTAGCTTCATTCTTTCACTTATAATAAAGTTTTCCCATATTTGGCCCGAATCTGTCCTAAGGTCTAATTGATTAAAATTATTAATTAAAGCATTCCTTACTCCTAAATCAAAAAAATATATCTTTCTCATTTTTTTTAATTCATTCCTAAGGTTCCTACTGAATGGATTTAATTCAAATATAACAAAAGATTTCTTAAGTATCTCTATATAGCTAGCAACTGTTTTTTTATCTATATCTAAAGAATTAGATAGTTCATTGTATGAGACTTCACTGCCTATCTGAAGAGCTAATAATTGTAGCAATCTATTAAGAATATCAGGATTCTTTATCTTTTGATATTGAAGAATATCTTTATACAAATAACTTTTTGCTATTAACTTTACATTCTCTTTCGAGTCTTCAGGCTTTACGATAACCTCTGGATAAGAACCATATATCATTCTATTCTCTAAAGTTCTATCAATGATTAATTTATCTTTCTGAGGATTCAATTCTTCTATAGACAAAGGATAAAGATAAAATTCATACTTTCTTCCAGTTAAGGGTTCGGCAGTTCTGTTTGCTAAGTCAAAAGAAGATGATCCGGTAGCGATTACCTGAACATCCTTGAAATTATCTACTATTAATTTTAATATAAGTCCAATGTCTCTGATTCTCTGAGCTTCGTCTATAATTACTATTTTTTTATTCCCTATTAATTCTTTTAAAAAAGTTGATGTTTTGTTTTCGAATCTTTGTCTAATATCTGGTTCATCACAATTAAAGTATATTGAATCAGATTGGTGTTTCTTTTCAATTTCCCTTACAATGGTTGTTTTTCCTACCTGTCTAGCTCCATACAAAATGATAACCTTTTCCTTGAAAAGTCTATCTTCTATCCTTTGCTGGATTGTTCTCTTTATTACATTCTCCATGTTTATACTAATTTAGGGGACTCTACTCCCCTAAATATATATGAATTAGGGGAATACGTCAAGTAATACCAGTTATTATGTTCTTTATTACTTTGTCTTCTTCAAAAGTATCTTATACATCCCATCTAAGAAGTCCCCTCAGGCATAACCAATGATATAGGTAAAGCAGACTTATCATAGGCATCAAGAGATAACCAAGTATTAGCAAACATTTTCACTAATTCTAATGCATCTTGAGCTTTCATCTTATCCTCAGGAAGTAAAGATTGAATTGAATCTACTGATTGCAAAAACTCTTGATTGTTTTTAATCAATTGCTTTTCATTAATTGTATATCCTTTAATAATATGTTGACGCAATGTCTTAGTCGCCCATTGGCGGAATTTAATCGCTATAGAAGACTTGGTTCTGTAGCCTATTGCCAAAATAATATCTAGATTATAAAAAAGAACATATTTAGTTTGGGTTTTTCCTTTGATAGCTCCGTGAGGAGTGGTATGTGCAAATTTTGCACTAACCATTGTTCTATTTAATTCCTCATCAGAAAAAATATTTTAAATATGCTTGGCAATAACTGATCTGTCTACACCAAAAAAATCTGCAATCTGAGATTGTGTTGCCCAAAGCGCCTCTTTTTGAATATTACCACTATCTTGTTTCCCAGTTTTATTTAAAAAATATCCCTAAAATAATAATGCAGGAAGAAATCCACTTTTGTTGATATTTTTTTTAGAAATAATGTAAAAATCTTTTATTCCTAGTGATTGTGATAATTGACCAAGTTTTTCGTAATCTTTTTCAACTCCACTTGTCTTTACCTCAAAAGATATTTTTTTGTTCAAAATTACATCTATCTCCGCTTTATTTTTTTTATTATAAAAAGACAATTCTCCAAAAAGTGCAAGTTGATTTACAACAGCATTCTCAAAAAGCTGAGGATCGTTTACGCTTCCAATGATATTCAATATCCCCGTATCACTAAAATATATTTTTTTACCTCCGGCTACCGACCTATCGATTCCTTTCGAAAATTTAGATAGTAATTTTATCATAAATATCTTTTCTAAAAATTCAAGATAAGAATATATTTTAACTCTCGAAACGCCCAACTCACTACTTATCCTTGTCACATCTATTAATGATCCAACTCTTGGAACCAATAATAAGATTAAGTCTCTTAATTCTCTAATATCTTTATAATCAGCCATTATTTGAATATCTTTTTCAAAAAATGAAGTAAAAATATTTTTAAGTATCTGTTTTTTTGTTTCATTGTCATTGGTAAGCACCACCTCAGGAAATCCTCCAAATTTAAGATATTCTTCATAGTCACTTTCTAATTTTTTAGATAAAAAGTAATCATAATTTTTAATAACATTACCAATGTCATTAATCATGGCTTCATCTTTTGACATCTTATCTTTAAAGTAAAGACACTCTTTAAATCCTAAAGGTGATAATTGATATAAGAACTTTCTGCCATTTAGTGACTCAGGAAAAAGATTTTTCAAGTAAAAGCTAGACGATCCAGTTACAATAAATTTAACTTCATAATAATCTATAAGATATTTAATAATTTTAGTAATTTCTGGATAATTCTGAATTTCATCGATAAAAATAAACAATCTTTCTTCGTTGTTAT
>CAZDVN010000046.1:0-3529 GCA_964508955.1 uncultured Candidatus Saccharibacteria bacterium | reverse complement strand
ATCTTAGTTTTTATTGCAATAATTATAATATTGGGAATTGGCTATTTTGTTTTTCAGCCAAAAACAGAAAACAAAGAAAATATTGTTTTTGATCAAAAAAATTGTACCTATAGTATTGCGAACGAAAGTGTTTCATTAATTAATGGATACTTTGAAAAAGAAATAGCTTCTGATTCTGCCTCAAAGCTTATTACGCGATATTTTGGAAATGAAGTATCTGGTGATTTTAATGGAGACGGATTAGCTGATGTTGCTTTTCTTATTACACAGGAAGCAGGTGGTAGTGGCACTTTTTATTATGTAGCAGTTGCTCTAAATAGTAATGAAGGATGTAAAGGAACAAATGCTGTTCTTCTTGGAGACCGTATTGCTCCGCAAACAACTGAATTTAGAGACGAAGAGATAATCGTTAATTACCTAGAAAGAAATGAGGGAGAGTCAATGACAACACAGCCATCTTTTGGAATTTCAAAATATCTTAAAGTAAGCGAAGGCCAGTTAGTTGAAGTCGCTAAATAGTTTATTTTAGTGTTTTTTAAAAACCAATTTTAAGCATTCTTAAGGTCTGGAAAAAAATCATATATTTTGTTATAATCCTATTACTTATAATATATCTATATATGAAAAAAGAAACGGAAAGATTAATAGGGGATTTGAAAAATGACCTAAGTGGAGCATATTCTTCTGCTACCGTAACAAAAATATGGCATAAGTATTTTAGCGATACTGGAGATTTTAAATTACTGATTAAAAAAATAAAGGACTTACCAGAAGAAGAGAAAAAAACAACTGCTTTAATAATTCAGCAATCATATAAAGATGCTCAAGAATTATTCAGCAAGAAAGAGAAAGAAATTAAAGCTGGTGAATTATTGGGAGACATAGATTCCCAATCAGAAACCTTCTCTCCTTCTTTTATGAAAATAGGACATCTTCATCCTATCTCAAAAACTATTAGAGAGATGAATGACCTCTTTACTGGCATGGGTTTTAGTATTATGGATGGTCCAGAAATAGAAAGAGATGAATTTTGTTTTCAAAGATTAAATGTTCCTATTGATCATCCAGCTAGAGACATGCAAGACACTCTTTATATTAAAGAGCCAGAGTTTTTATTGAGAACGCAGACGTCATCAATTGAGGCAAGAACACTTGATAAATATAAGCCACCATTCAAGATAGTTTCTCCTGGAAGAGTTTATAGAAATGAAAGTGTAAACAAAAGCAATCATTTTGTTTTCCATCATTATCAAGGAGTGGTTGTTGTTGAAAAAACAAGCTTAAAAGATTTATTCGGAACATTTAATATTCTCTTTCAAAAGATGTATGGTGAAGACGTAATTACTAGATATAGAAATAAATATTATCCTGAGGTGGAGCCGGGAGTGGGCCCAGATATGCAGTGTTTCAATTGTCAGGGGAAAGGATGTTCTTTGTGTAAGAATGTTGGTTGGATAGAAATGGGAGGCGCAGGAATGATTCATCCTAAGGTTATGGAAATGGCAGGTCTTGATAATAAAAAATGGACTGGTTTTGCCTTTGGATTAGGCCTTGACAGGTGGGTAATGGCAAAGTACAAGATTACAGACATTAGAACATTACTAGGAGGTAACTTAGGATATAAATATTACGAAAATGAAAGTATTATATAGCGAAATTAAAAATCTAATCCCGGGGTTAAAAGCTAGTCCAAAAGAGGTTGGAGAAACTTTAACTTTGACAGGATTTATGATGGATGGATTGGAAGAAGTTTCTTACAAGGGTAAAAAAGACTTTTTAATTAGTTTAGAAATTAGACAAAACCGTGCTGATTGCCTTTCAGTTATAGGTTTAGCGAGAGAAGTCGCTGCTTATTATAATTTGAAAGTTAATGTTACTTCCGTAAAGAAAATTAAAGAAATAAAAGAGAATTTAAATATTAAAATAGAAGCAAAAGATTATGTTAAAAGAGTTTTAGCGGTTAGTCTTGATAGTGTTGAAAATAATGAATCTCCAGAATGGCTTAAGGAATACATGTATTTGTATGGTTTGGCTACCGCAGGCATTTTGGTTGACCTATCTAATTACGTTATGATAATGACTGGTTATCCATCTCACTTAATTGATTCTAAAAAAATTGAAGGAATTATTTCCTGGTCTATTAATGATCAATCAAGGGAAATTGAAACAATATCTGGATTAAAAACCAAGCTCAACACAGGTGAAATTATAATCAAAGACGATAAAGATGTTTTAGCTTTAGCTGGAATAATAGGAGGCAATAAGGGAATTATTGATAATAATACAAAATCTCTAATTGTTGAATTTGCTGTGTATGATCGTTCAATTATTAGAAAAAATTCAAGAAGTTTAAATATATCAACTGAAGCAAGTAAAAGGTTAGAAAAAGAGCTTGATCCTAATGGTATTGATTATGCAATGGAATTATTAGTTTCTTTAATTTTGGAACATGCTAAAGGGAAGATAACAAGTTCTTTTTTTAGCTATTACCCTAAAAAACATATTTCTCCTAAAATTAAATTTAATGAAAGATTGTCCAGTGACCTATCTGGAATTGAGATAAGTAATAAAGAGACGTTAAGAATATTAAAAGGTCTTAACTTTTTTGTATCTAAAGATTTAATAGTTATTCCTCCTACCTACAGAATGGATGTATCCTTACCAGAAGATGTTGCGGAAGAGATTATAAGAATCTATGGGTATGATAAAATACCAACAAACGATATTCCTAAGTTAGAAATTGTTAAAAATATTACTCCCCCTAATATAATATTATCAGATAAAATTAGAGACACATTAAATACCTTAGGTTTTGATGAAATATTATCCTGGCCTTTAACTCAAAAAGGCGTGAATGCAGAAATAAATTACTTAAAGTTAAATGAAATTTTTACTCAAAATTCGGTTAATGAATTATATCCTAACTTGAGACAATCTATAGCTTCAGGATTATTAAATCAAATGAATGAGTACTTTAAAAAAGGAGTTGAGTATATAGATATTTTTGAAATAGGAAAGGTTTTTGGAGAAAGTAACAAAAAATACATTGAATATGACTCATTGGGATTATTGTCGGTAAGTAAAGAAAATAGCTTACCACAATTTAAAAATAAAATTGATTCATTGTTGAGAATATTGGGTTTTAAAAATATTAGTTATCTTAATGCAGAGATAAAACCTAAAACATCTAATCCTAATTCTTGTTGGGATATATATATTAAGAATCAATGTGTGGGAATTATTTATAAATTAACTCCTTCGGAAATAAAATTAAATACATATTTTGCTGAGATTAATATTCAAAAAATAACAGAAATACTTTTGAAAGTTAAAAATAATCCTGTGGTTGAAATTACTCAAAAATTAACATTCTTAGATGTAAATGTTGAAATAAAAGACAAGTCATCCATATATGAAATTATTAATTTACTAGAGAAAAATATATCGAGTCGTTATTTATGGAGTATAAATGTTATTGATATATATAATAATAAATACACCCTAAGAATAACTTACAAAGAATTATCAG
>CAZDVN010000045.1:0-3543 GCA_964508955.1 uncultured Candidatus Saccharibacteria bacterium | reverse complement strand
AACCAAGGTTAGGGATAAAATTAAGAAAATAGCAATTGCCGGGATTAGGATAAATATATTTTTATTATTCATATTTTAAAATCCTGTCTAGCAGGATTAATAATATTGTGAATCATAATAGGAATTTTGTCAATACTTTTATCCACATAAAGCATAAAAATAATTGCTAATTAAAAGTCTTGATTATATAAAATCTTTATGATATAAGAAATTATATGGAAAATGAAACATTACAAAAAATAACAGACGCTGTTTCTATCCCAAGAGGAGGAGACATTGTGGACGGAAAAATTCTCGCAATAGAGAATTTATCAATGTACATAGATCTTGGCCCCAGAAAAACAGGAATAATATATGGAGCGGAATATCAAAATGCTAAAAACATCTTAAAAAATATTAAAATAGGTGATACGATTTCAGTTAAAGTTGTTTCTAGTGAAAATGAAGAAGGTTTTATTGAATTATCTTTAAGAGAAGCTGAAAGAGAGTTAGCTTGGAAAACAATTAAAGATAAGAAAGAGAAAAACGAAGAGTTTGAAGTGAAAATAGAAAAAGCAAATAAAGGAGGGCTAATTACTGAAGTAGCAGGAATTCCAGCTTTTTTACCTACTTCTCAATTATCTCCAGAAAATTATCCTAGAGTTCCAGAGGGAGACAAGTCTAAAATATTAAGAAAGCTACAATCTTTCATAGGACAAGATATTAAAGTTAAGGTTTTAGATTTTGACGAAAAAAATGGACAAGTTATTTTAACTGAGGAATCAAAAGAAAATGAAATTTTTCAAAATGCTATTAAAGAGCTTAAGGTAGGGGATGTTATAGAGGGAAAAGTCTCAGGAATTGTTAATTTTGGTGCTTTTGTTAAATTTAATCTTCCGGGAGCTTCTGCTGAAGATTCATCTTTAGAGGGATTGGTTCATATTTCAGAATTAGATTGGCAGTTAATAGAAGATCCATCACAGGTAGTTGAGGTTGGGCAAGATGTTAAGGCTCAAGTTATAGATATTTCTCAGGGAAGAGTTTCTTTATCTCTTAAAAACTTAAAAAAGGATCCTTGGCAAGAGCTTAACTATAAAACAGAAGACACTATAAAAGGTTTAGTTACGAGATTTAATCCTTTCGGAGCTTTTGTCCAAGTGGTTAATGAAGATCCGAAAGAAGAATCTAAAATACAAGGATTAATTCATGTCTCTGAGTTTGGTTCTGAGGTTAAAATGAAGGAAAAAATTGAGCTAAATAAAGTTTATGAATTCCAAATTCTAAGCTTTCAACCTCAAAGACATTGGATGTCTTTAAGAATAAAATAAAAGCCATGAAGAGTCCACTTAAAGGCCTTCTAAAAAATATTGCCTTAGTTGTTTTCATCTTCTTAATGATAGGAGCTTTTTTTAGTCTTTTTAATGTTCCTAGTGAAACCATCGAAGAAATATCAATTACTCAATTGGTAGAACAAATTAATCAAGAGAAAGTAAAAGAAATAAAAGCTTCTCAAAATAATATTTCCATAATATATGAAGACGATACAAAGGCTGTAAGCAAGAAAGAAGGAGGAGATACAGTAAGTCAGACTCTTATAAACTATGGAGTAGACCAAAAAAACTTAAAAAATATTTCTTTTATCTTTGAAGAGCAAAGTGAATCTTGGGATTGGATAATGACCCTTTTGATGATGGTTGTTTTGCCTTTTGCTTTGTTTGCTATATTCTTTTTTATGATTTTCAAAAAAGCAAAAGGTGGAGCAGCTCAAACATTTGATTTTACAAAAACCCAAGCAAAAATGTTTGGAGCAGAAGGACATCCTAAAGATAAAATAACATTTAAAGATGTTGCTGGTCTTAAAGAAGAGAAAGAAGAGCTTGAAGAGATTGTAGATTTCTTAAAGAATCCTCAAAAGTATTTAAAAATGGGAGCAAGAATTCCCAAAGGAGTTTTATTGGTTGGTCCTGCGGGTTGTGGAAAAACCCTTTTAGCTAGGGCTGTTGCCGGAGAAAGCAATGTTCCATTTTTCTCTGTAGCAGGATCATCTTTTGTTGAAATGTTTGTTGGTGTTGGTTCAAGCAGAGTGAGAAGTTTATTTGAAGCAGCTAAAAAACAACAACCGTGTCTTATTTTTATTGATGAACTAGATAGTATTGGTAAATCAAGAGGACCAGCAATTACAGGAGGTCATGAAGAGAGAGAACAAACATTAAATCAATTATTAACAGAAATGGATGGATTTGAACAAAACGCTAAGATTATTATTTTAGCAGCTACCAATAGGCCTGATGTTTTAGATCCTGCATTATTAAGACCAGGAAGATTTGACAGAAAAGTAGTAATTAATTTGCCAGATATTAAAGGAAGAGAAGATATTTTAAATATCCACTCAAAAGGAAAGCCTTTAGGAGAGAATGTTGACCTAAGGGAAGTTGCAGAAAGAACGCCAGGTTTTTCTGGAGCTGACCTGTCTAATGTTTTCAATGAAGCGGCAATTTTAGCTGCTAAGAATAATGGTAAACAAGTTTTTCAAAATGATTTACTTGTGTCCATCGAAAAAGTTTTATTAGGCCCAGAAAGAAGAAGTCATGTTATGAGTAAAAAAGAAAAAGAAATAATTGCATATCATGAAGCTGGTCATGCGCTAGTTAGCGCTAAAACTCCCAATGCTGAACCTGTAAGAAAAATATCAATAATTAGCAGAGGAATGGCAGCAGGATATACTCTTAAAGTTCCAAGCGAAGAAAGGATGCTTAAAAACAAAAAATCATTTGAATCGGAAATCGCTGTCCTTTTAGGAGGGTACATGTCAGAAAAGCTTGTTTTTGGAGAGATGACTACTGGCTCATCAGATGATTTAAAGAGAGCAAGCGCAATAGCAAGAAACATTGTAAAAAAATATGGAATGTCAGATATGGGTCCTATTGTTTTTGGAGAAAGAAACACAGAAATGTTTTTAGGTGGCGAATCTGAAAATAAGAATTATTCTGAGTCTATAGCTGAAAGGATAGACAGGGAAGTGGAAGGAATAATTCTAAAAGCTCAAGCAGAAACAGAAAATATTTTGAAGGAAAATAGAAAAACACTAAATAAAATAGCAAAAACTTTAATTCAGAAAGAAACAATAGAGAGAGAAGAATTTGAGAATCTAGTAGGTTAATTTTGCGCATGTAGCTCAGGTGGTTGGAGCGCAGCTCTTATAAAGCTGAGGTCGATGGTTCGAGTCCATCCATGCGCACATTTTCTTAATATAATCACTTAATTATTATATAGACTATTTAAACATAGGAGGTATTTATGGTATAAATAGTTACATAAAAGAAAAAAAGATGGAAAGTTAAAGAAGAAAGAAATTATTTAGAAAAAGAAATATACAACAGGGAAGACCAATTAAAATCTTTACTAATAAAAATTATCAGCTTTTTTTAATCATGAAAATAATAATACAATTAAGTTTATTGACTAAAAAGGTGAAATCGAATAGAATAATAAAGTGACTCTTTCCCTTAAGGGCGTATAGCTCAGTTGGTTAGAGCGTTACGTTGACATCGTAAAGGCCTCCTG
>CAZDVN010000044.1:0-3548 GCA_964508955.1 uncultured Candidatus Saccharibacteria bacterium | reverse complement strand
TAAATATTCTTTAATAATTGTATAGAATCTCCTAGCACTGCCAATATGACACTAACAATCCAAAATCTCATTGTAATTTGATAAGGTTTCCAACCTATTGCTTCTAGGTGGTGATGTATTGGAGTAGAAAGCCAAATTTTCTTACCCCTAAACTTTTTAGATAGTAATTGAATTATAACTGAACCTGTTTCAAGAACTAATACTCCTCCGATTATTGGCAAAACTACGACTGAGTCCGTAAGGAAGACTACAGCTGTCATTACCATTGTAAGGCCTAAAATGCCTGTTTCACCCATGTAGAACCTTGCAGGCGGAATATTGAACCACAAGAAACTAAACAACGTCCCACAGATGATTAAACAAAAAGCTGCTAAGTCAAAACTCTCTTGGCCAAAGGCTATAATAGAAAGAGCACCAAATATACATCCAAATACCCCTCCAGCTAAACCGTCTAGACCATCAACCACTCCACTGGCCCAAGAAGCCAAGCTAACAACGACGTATAGTAAGATGAAAGAAACCCCTAGCTCTAAATCAAAACCGTAAGGAAAGTTAAGTAATATTGGAACGTGAATTGAGCTCTGCCCTAATTTATAATAAAGCCACGACCCTCCAACTAGTCCAATCAATGTAACTAAAATTAATCTTGTTTTAAACTTTAATCCTCCTCCAATATATTTTCCTTTTCCACGAACAACTAAAATATCATCAACAAGACCAATAATTGAGGCTGTGATTAAAGCAAAAAGAGGAATCCATGTCTCTCCTCTAGATAAAAAGTAAAGTTCTTTTATCCACCAGATATTAGTTATTTTTCCTAGTATTAAAATAATAACTAAAAGAATCAAAATACTGGCCCAAACAACTATCCCTCCACCCCTAGGAGTATTAGTTTCTTTTTCCTTATGAAAAGACAAAAAAACTGATGCCTCTTTTCCATCAATTGTTTTAGATCTTGCTTTTTTTTTCCAAAACTCTACTTTATATAAAAATTTAATTAAAAAATGAGCCACAAAAAAAGATATGACTGAGGCTAGAAAAGTTAAAGATAATATTTTAATTGCGCTAAAAATAATTAAAGACATATTTTTACCAAATAAATGCTTCTTCGAGCCATTCTTCTAATTTTCTTGCTTCTTTGAATCTATCATCTGACCCTGTTATAATATTAATAACATAACCTTTTTCATCATTAACGGAAAAGTTCTTTAATATAAAAATAAAACACTCATTGGCTCGAACAGTATAGCCAGTCTTTCCCCATAAATATGCGTCTTTTTCTTTTAAAAGAATATTAGTATTTTTAATTTTATGGAATACTCCACTTTTACTTGTTAATTCTTTTTCTGGCAATGAAAGGATTTCTGTGATTAGGGGATATTCTTTCGATATATTAATTACTAATTTTTTTAAATCATTTGAAGTGGAAACATTGTTTTCTCCTAAATAATCAAGTCCAGTAGGATCAACAAATCTAGTATTTTTCATTCCCAATTGAGAAGCCTTCTCATTCATTTTAAAAATGAAAGTGTTTTTTCCCATTTTTTCGGCAAAAGCTTCAGCGCCATCATTACTTGATTCAATCAAGGTAATATATAAAAGATCTTCAACAGATATTTCTTCATTAACTTTCAGTCCTCCAGCCGTCCCAAGAACACTAACTGCTGAAGCACTTATTCTAATTATATCATCAAGATTGTAATTATCTAAAGCAACTACAGCTGTCATTAATTTTGACAAAGAAGCAATAGGAACCATTTCATTAGCCTTTTTTTCTGAAAGAACTATTTCCTTAGAATCATTAACAAAAACAGAAAGAAAATTATTAGATTCTAACTTTAATTCATTGATTGATTCTTTGCTAAGGGGCCTAAAAAGATCAACTGTTTTCGCGTCTAGAAAAATATCTTTTTCTGCATCAATATTCAAAGAACTAGAATCTGTTATGATAAATAAAAAACAAAGAAATAAAATTGATAAAATAGGAAAAATTCTTTTAATCATGGAGTTAATCTTTTAACGTCTCTAGGGAACAAAACTGCTTCCTTAATGCTCTCTAAGTTTAGTAATTGTTTTATCATTCTTTCAGACCCCATCCCCCATCCTCCGTGAGGAGGAAGAGCATGCTTAAAAACATCTACATAAAATTCCATTCCTTTTGAACTAACTTTCTTCTTATTCATATTCTCAATAAGTTCGTCGTAATTATTAATTCTTTGTCCTCCTGAAGCTATCTCTAGCCCTTTGTACAATAAATCAAATCCGGCTGTTTCTTTTCCTAATGGCTTTGTATAGAAAGGCCTGTATTCAAAAGGATAATGAGTTATAAATATAAAATCTGAATTAAATTCATCTTTAGCATATTCTCCCGCAAATTGCTCTCCCTTAGCATCAATATCTGTGCTTTCAGAAATTTCGTATTTATATTTTGTTTTTATTATCTCTCTTATCTCAGACAATTTAACACAAGGAATTTCATCTGGAACATCTGACAAGGTAATATTGTACAAATCTAAGTATTCTTTTCCTTCGTTTTTAATATCTTTAAAAATATCTTTAATTACCCTATTCAATATTTTAATAACATCATAAAAATCTTCGATATATCCAACCTCAGCATCTAAACTTATATACTCATTAACATGTCTTGTTGTAAAATGAGGCTCAGCTCTAAAAACAGAACCCACTTCAAAAACTCTTTCAAAAACACCTACCATTATTTGTTTATAAAATTGTGGACTTTGAGCTAAAAAAGCTTCTTTCTCAAAATAATCAATCTTAAAAAAATTGGCTCCTCCTTCACTTGCAGATTTTAATATTTTAGGAGTTTTAATCTCAACAAAGTCTTCCTTTCTCATTGTCTGTGCATAACTTTTCAAAAGAATATCATAAAGCCTAAAAATAGCTTGAACCTTAGGATGTCTTAAAGAAATAGGTCTATAGTCAAGAAGCGTATTAAGATTAAGATTTATATCTTCTTTTTCTAGGTCAAAAGGAAGATCTTCAATATTCTTAGCAATAATTTCTACTTTTTCTCCTTTAATCTCGTAACCACCATTGGCTCTTTCGTCTTTCTTAATTACTCCTTCAATAGAAATAACATCGCCATTGCTTACTTCAACATCTTTACTAACAACAACCTGAACAACCCCAGTGTAATCTCTGACTACAAGAAAAATAATATTACCTAGGTTTCTTATGTTAAAAATTCTCCCCTTAATTAAAGCCTTTTCTTTTTCGTGATGACATATTTCTTTTATAAGTAATCTTTTCATACTATTTATTATATTCTAATTCTTTTATTTTATTTTTTAATTCCATCATTTTATTTTCTCTATCAACAAAAATATTACTAAATTGCTCTAGCTCGTCTATTTTTTCTTCAAATTGTTTTGTTTTTATTTCTAAGTCTCTTTTAGTCTCTCTGTTTATCCTCTCTAGGCTATCATTTAAGCATTGTAGCTCTTTCATTTTTTCCTTACATTCTTCTTCTATTAATAAATCTTTTTCAACCTCATTAACAATTTTCTTTTCATTTTTTTTTTTTT
>CAZDVN010000043.1:0-3637 GCA_964508955.1 uncultured Candidatus Saccharibacteria bacterium | reverse complement strand
TTAGTAATTTCTGGATAATTCTGAATTTCATCAATAAAAATAAACAATCTTTCTTCGTTGTTATTAGCCATCTTTAAAAGTCTTTCATAGATATTTTTATATTCAATATCTTCAAACATCTTCTGGTCTAATGGGTTATCAAAATCAAACCATAATTTTGAATAGCTCTCAACCTCATCAAAAACCTGCCTCATCAAAGTTGTTTTTCCTACCTGTCTTGAACCAACAATAACTATCGCATTCTTATGATTAATCTGCTTATTAATTTCATCAAAAAGCAATCTTTTTTTCATTTTACTATGTATTATATTAATTACAAATATGACACTATTTGTAATGAAATTATTACACTTGTTCCAATAGATGTCAAGCTGATTTAGCATTAACCACCCAAAATTATTTCGTCTGCTTCAATATAATCTTATACATCCCATCTAAGAAGTCCCCCTTAGTCATAACCAATGATAAAGGCTATCACTGGAGAAGACTATGTAATCCCATCAAAAGATATCATTGACTGATCTATCGCTACAGCCGTTAACACCCCTACCACGTATCACCTCTTTTTATAATAATATTAATTATAATTTTTCTTTTATGCTTCTTATTAAAATATCTTTAATGTTTTTGCTAATATTATTAACAAAATTTTCATCACTAATAAAGGCCTCTAAATCAAGTTTTATGCTTTGACTATCAATTTTATGAATAATTTTCAGAAGCTTATCTTTCAAGTCTTCCATACCTGTAACGTTTTCAATGCAATCAAGATTGGGAATAATTCCCTTTTCTAAATACCATAATAAATCAAAATAATCCCTTCCTTTTACTTTTATTAGGATATTACCCTCCTTGTCTTTCTTCTCCCATTTCCTATTAAGAACAGCTCTGATTTTTGTGGACATTAGTGTTTGTAAATCAAAAGTCTTAATCAATATTGATTTATTAAATTTGAAAACTGGTCTTATCTCTTTTCTATATTCTTTGCAAAAATCAAAACCAGAGAATACTTCTACTTTAAGAATCAAAGTGTCTGTTTCTGACAAGCTATTGCTCATCTCAAGTTCATGAAGAATGGGAAATTTTAAGTAGATTCTGAACTTTTGAATAACTGTTTTCACCTTCAGGTCAGTATTTTCTATAAAATAGCTTTCTAAGTCTCTTCCTAATTCCTCTAAGTCAATATCGTTTTTTTCATCAACAAAATCTAAATCTTCTGAAAGACGATTTAAACCAAAACACTGAGCAAGGCAAGAACCTCCATAAAAACACATTTTACTATATTTTGGATGAGAATAAATAAAGCCTAAAACAACTATTTGTAAATACTCTTTAGCTATATTTATTTTAAAATTCTTATTTCCAGAAGATTCAGAAATTAAGATCTTTAAAATTGGTTTTAGTATTTCCATTCTCTTAAATTATTAAAGATTTCTTTTATTTTTTTTGATCCTTCTAATTCAATATACCCTTCAAGCTCTTTCCAATCCCCTCTCGAAAGATTTTCTGTATTAATTCTTAATTCAAAAACTGAGTCCTTGTTGACTAATATGTTTTTTCTAAAATAAAGAAAATCAAATAATGCTTTCGCTTTTGTCGCTTTTAGAATAATGAAACCATCTTTCTTTATCACATTAAATCCCAAGAATAAATCCTTTTTTATTTTATGATAAAAAAACCCTCCTTGAGGATTTAAAAAGTTTGTTTTTTTAACTAAAGATACTGATGTAAAATTCTTAGGTAGCTCTGTAATAAGACTATGCTCCGATAAAACATACTCTAAGCTTAGATATGAAGGTTTACATAATTCATTAGCAACAAATTCATTGTAAGTTGAAAGAGTGCCTTTTCTTTCCAAGGAATCCAAATATGTCTTTGAAACATATAAACCCTTTTTTAATCTTACAATCTCTCTTTTTTTTGAATAACGAGAAACTATTGCCCTCAAATAGTTTCTATTCGTAAACGGCAATAAGTCTGTCATTTCAAAATAAGGCAGATCAGAAGTTAAGTTTATTATGCTTTTAGCGCTTAAGTTATCGTTTCTCATAATGTACACAAATTGTATACTATTGGTAACGGAGCGTCAAGACCCATAGCTAACCAATTACTTTGTCTTCTTCAAAAGTATCTTATACATCCCATCTAAGAAATCCCCTCAGTCATAACCAATGATATAGGTAAGGCAGAACTGAATCTACTGATTGCAAAAACTCTTGATTGTTTTTAATCAATTGCTTTTCATTAATTGTATATCCTTTAATAATATGTTGACGTAATGTCTTAGTCGCCCATTAGCGGAATTTAGTAGCTAATTTAGAATTAACACGATAACCAACCGAAAGAATTAAATCTAAATTATAATATTCAATGCTTCTTTTTATTTTTCGATTGCCTTCAGCTTGAACTGTTGCGATTTTTGCAACAGTTGCATTGGATTTCAATTCTCCAGATTCATAAATATTTTTAATATGACGAGAAATACCTGATTTATCAATTTCAAAAAGATCTGCAATCTCTTGCAAGCTAGCCCAAACTGTTTCCTTTTTGAGATCTCCCCTGAAACCTATTTCACCATTCTTCCCTTGATAAATTAAAATTTCTTTTTTCATATTCTAAATTATATTCCTTTTCTTCTTATTTCGTCTTCTTCGAAAGTATCTTATACATCCCATCTAAGAAATCCCCTCAGTCATAACCTATAATGAAGGTTATAATATATCACCTTGCTTAATTAAAATAGGACTAGGACTCTCTTATCTAATAACATATTGACTTTTAGAAGTCTAACATGGTATAAACTAATTAATCACGCCTGATAAATCTATTTATTGGGATATTAAAAACTAAGGATTTTTCCTTAGTTTTTTGCTTTCTAAAATTCCTCTTAATTTATCAACTGAACAAGCAAAAAACAAACTATTTTTAATATCGTTATATTCTTTTCCCTTGTGCCCCTTGGCAAATACTAAAATAATGAAGGAGAAACTTCCCAATTTAAACTCTTTTTCCAACCGTAAACATTTGCCCAATCAATCAAAAGTAGAGCTTTCTTATCTATTGTTAATTTAAACTTTGGCTTACTCATTTTATATCTTTACTTCATAACGAGGAGAATAAAACTCCCCTGTGATCTCTGCATTTTCTATTCTAATAAATGAAAACCTTCTAATTCCATCTTTTTCAATATCCCATGCAAAAAAACCTGGTTCTCCATCATCATGAGTAAAACTATATGGTTCAACATATCTCCTAGAAACATTAAAACCATCTTTATCTCTGTAGTCTATTATTAAGATTCTTCTTTCTTGAGCAGCCTTTATAATTATTTCTAAAAACATATTTTAAGAGATTTATTTCGTCTTCTTCAATATTATCTTATACATCCCATCTAAAAAGTCCCCTCCTGCGTAACCAATGATAAAGGCAATTGCTGGAGAAACATAGGTAATTCCTTCAAACGATATCATTGATTGATCTATCGCTACGGCGGCTAAAACACCCACTACGCCGGACAAAAACATCATTACGGTGAAATACCTTAAATCAAAGCCAACATTCTTGTAACTGTACTGATGCTTTAAGTATCCTATTAGTCCCCTAGTAGCACCACCACCGAAGCCACTTATTAATACAG
>CAZDVN010000042.1:0-3891 GCA_964508955.1 uncultured Candidatus Saccharibacteria bacterium | reverse complement strand
CAGCCTTCCAAGCTGTACATGAGGGTTCGATTCCCTTCACTCGCTCCAATGAAAATTTTAAAAGTCGCCGTAATTGGCGGGGGAGTAATAGGACAATATGTTTCTTGGAAACTTTCTTCTTTGGGTCATAATGTTTCCGTCTTTGATTATAGAAAAGAAGAATGTTTAAAGGACAAAGCTTGTTCTGTTTTGGTTTCAGAAAGAATTAAAGATTTTATTCCTATTGATAATAGTCACATAGAAAACATTATAGATGTTTGTGAAATTAATTTTCCTAAAAAGAAAATAAGACTTAATTTTTCTCCTAAACATTTAGCCTTAAATAAAGAAAAGTTGATGGAGACTTTTCTTGATTTAAATAAAAAAAGTGGAACTAAGTTTTTTTTTGAAAAAAACATTAAAGAACTGCCTAAGGGGTTTGATATAATTATTGGTTGTGATGGAGCTAATTCTATTGTGAGAAAAAGTTTAGGTCTTAAAGATCCTAAAATGAAAATGGGCGCTCAATGGTTTTTAAACGAAAAAGACAATTCTAACATTACGGAAACTTTTCCAGGTCGTAATAGTTTTTCTTGGAGAATTCCAAAAGGAGAAAGAGTTGAATGCGGCTCTTTTGGGGGAAATGTTAAAAAGAAGAGAATGAAAGGAGCAATGATTCCTTCTCCTGGTTTTCCATTAATCAATGCAGGACTTATTTTTTCTAACAAAGAAAACGTTGTTTTATGTGGTGACTCTATGGGGTTAACTAAGCCTTGGAGTGGGGGAGGGATAATTTGGAATCTTTATGCTGCTGATATTTTAATTAAAAATTTTCCTGATTTTAAAAAGTATAAAAAAGAAGTTATTGGTTTTTTTGGTTGGAAGATTTTAAAAGGAAAAATATTAAATTCAATGGTTTATTTCTTGGGGAGAAATTTTCCCTATATTATCCCTAGTAAAATAAAATATGATAATGATTTTTCGGTTGCTTTTCGGCTAAAAAAGTGATAATCTTTAAGCATAATTAATTTTTGGAGGAGTGCCTGAGAGGCTTAAGGGGATGGTTTCGAAAACCATTGTAGAGTTAAATCTACCGTGAGTTCGAATCTCACTTCCTCCGCCAAAGAATAAACAAATGTGTTTTTTCAAAAAAAAGGATAAACCCTTAGAAAATATTGAGGAGGCATCAAAGAAAATTGAGACACTAGAGCTTAAGATTAAAAAGCTTTATTCCGAGGTTGAAAAAATTAAAAAAGATAATGAAAGAAATATTCAAAAGTTTGGATTATTAAGATATAACCCTTTTAATGAATTAGGAGGGGACCAAAGTTTTTCATTGGCTTTTCTCGATAAAAACGATAATGGAATAATTGTTTCTTCTATTTTCAATCAAGAGAAAAGTAGAGTTTTTGGAAAAGGTATCATTAATGGTAAATCTAAATATCAATTAAGCAAAGAAGAAGAAAAAATTATTAATCAGATAAGAAGTGATTATGGAAAAAACTGAAAAGAAAATTGAACTTGTTACTCGTTCTCCAGTGGTGGTAATTTTGGGGCATATTGATCATGGAAAAACTTCTTTATTGACGGCAATAAGAGATTTTAAAATTTTAGAAAAAGAATCAGGAGGAATCACACAACATGTCGGTGCCTATCAAATAGTTCATAATGATAAAAAAATAACTTTTATAGATACTCCTGGTCATGAATCTTTTTCAGCGATAAGAACAAGAGGTTCTAAGTTAGCTGATATTGCTATTTTAGTTATTGATGCTGTTGAAGGAATAAAAAAACAAACTAAAGAAGCAATAAACCATATCAAGAAAGCAAATTTATTAACAATTGTTGCATTTAATAAAATGGATAAGCCTGGGGCTGATCCAGAAATGGTAAAACAACAATTATTCAAGGAAGAAATGGTAGTTGAGTCTTATGGAGGAAAAATTCCCTCTGTAGAAATATCTGCAAAAAATGGACAAGGTATTACAGAATTATTAGATGTAATCCAGCTTGTTGCTGATATGGAAGAATTAAAATCAGAAATAGGAAGTGGAACAGAGGGAGTTATTATTGAATCGTATATGGATTCTCAAAGAGGACCTACCTCAACTATTTTAATTGAAAAAGGAATATTAAAAGAGGGGGATTTTATCGGGACAGATTCTTCAGTAGGTAAAGCTAAAAACTTAGAAGATTTTACAGGAAAAGAAATAAAAAAGGTTTATCCATCTGATCCAGCAGTTATTGTTGGATTTGAAAACGTTCCCATGGTTGGAGAAAGATTGTATGTGTACGGTTCTGCAGACGAAGCAAGAAAAAATTTGAAAGAAAAGGAAACTTTAAAAAATGTAGAGGTTCAAGAGGATCCAAATAAAAAATGTTTGAATTTAATTATTAAGTCAGATGCTTTAGGGTCAATCGAAGCCATTAGAGAGCTTTTGAATATTTTGCCTCAAGAAACAGTAAGGCTGAAGATTATAAAAGCTGAGGTGGGTAATGTTTCGGAATCAGATATTAAGCTTTCAAAGGGAAGTGGGGCTTCTATACTTTCTTTTAGAACTAAAAAAGATAAGATAGCAGAAGCAATCGCTGAGAATGAAAAAATTAAAATATATGAATTTGATATTATATATGAATTATCTCAAAAAGTTAGAGAGCTGATGGAGCGAAAGCTGAGAAAAGAAAAAGAAAGAACTGATTTGGGCAAATTAGAAGTGGTAGCTATTTTTAGAACAGAAAAAAACAGACAAATTGTTGGAGGAAATGTTATTGATGGAGAGATTCACAAAGGAGCAATGTTAGAAATATTTAGAGATGAGGAAAAAATTGGTTCAGGTAAGATAATTGAACTTCAGCAGGGTAAAAAAGATTTTCCTGTTGTTAAAAAAGGAAAAGAAGCAGGGCTTCTTTACCAGGGATCTGCAAGGATAAAAGAGGGGGACGAGTTGTTAGTTTACAAAGAAGATTACGTTAAAGAAGAACTTTAATGTTTAGAATAGAAAAAGTAAATAATTTAATAAAAAAGGAACTTGGTAATCTTATCTTAAAAGAAATAGATATTTTTCCAGGTATTTTTTTAACTATTACAAGAGTTGAATGTTCCAGTAATCTTTTTCAAGGTAAGGTTTTTATTTCTGTAATGCCAGAAGAAAAATATAATGATGTTTTGGAGTTATTGAACAGGCATATTTATGACCTACAACAAAAATTAAATAAAAAAATGCGCATGAGACCGGTTCCCAAAATTACTTTTTATAAAGAAACAAAAACAGCTGAAGCTAGTAGGATAGAAGAGATTCTTGCAAGTATTGAAAAAAAAGATTAAAATTGCTATTATTTTTTTATGGCGTGGTGGCCAAGCAGTAAGGCAAGAGTCTGCAAAACTCTTATACGCGGGTGCAATTCCCGCCCACGCCTCAGAAAACAATATGCCTCGGTGCTGGAATTGGTATACAGGGCGGACTTAAAATCCGCTGGTCCTAGACCTTGAGGGTTCAAGTCCCTCTCGAGGCACATAAAAAAAACACGCTTATTAGCGTGCTTTTCTTATATCTCTTTAATCTCCATGTATGCTTCTTTGATTCCGAATTCTTTTGCAGCTTCCCTTGATTCAAACCATATGTCTACCCAGTACGGGCCTTTTCTAGAATGCATTCGATCTTCTACTATGAAAACTCTTTCTCCAAAATATTCAGGAATTTTAATTTCAGTGCCAAATGGTAACATATTATTTGCTACGATACCATTTTTTACATGTATTCCTGATGCAGTAGTGAAAGGGTCTTCGTCTGTTTGATCAACAGTTGAAGAATAAGCTGTTAGGATAACTTTTATTGCTTTGCTTTGAGCTTCTTCTTTTTTAGAAAACAATGGTAAATCATTATTCTCAAAGATATAGTTTTCTTCCGACAG
>CAZDVN010000041.1:0-3956 GCA_964508955.1 uncultured Candidatus Saccharibacteria bacterium | reverse complement strand
TATTCATTTATTTACTCTTAGCCAATTATTAAATTTTAAAAGATATAAAGATCCGAATAAAGAACAAAATACTTACAAAAAAATCCCCTTTTTGGGGATTTGTTTATTCTTTCATAATTTTCATCGAAAGCTCTACCATCCTTTGCGAGTATGCCCATTCATTATCATACCAGGCCATTATTTTAATTAGATTTCCATTTGCTTTTGTATATTCAGGGTCAAAAATTGAAGAAAAAGAATTACCTATAAAGTCTGAAGAAACTAAAGGATTTTTTTCAACAAAGAATATCCCCTCCATCTCTCCCATATCGGAATATCTTTCCATCGCACTATTAACCTCTTCTGCCGTTACGTCTTTTTTTAATTCACAGGTTAAGTCTACTAACGAAACAACTGGAGTTGGAACCCTAACTGATATTCCATCCATTTTTCCTTTTACAGAAGGAATAACCTTTCCAATAGCTTTTGCTGCTCCTGTCGTCGTCGGAATAATGTTTTCAGCAGCTGCCCTCGCCCTTCTTAAGTCTTTATGAGGCAAATCTAAGATGTTCTGATCATTAGTATAAGAATGGATTGTAGTCATAAAACCTTTAACAATCCCAAACTCCTCTTCAAGTATTTTAACTAGTGGAGCTAAACAATTAGTGGTACAAGAACCCATATCAATAATCTCTTCTCCCTTATATTCTCCGTCGTTAATTCCTAAGATATAAGAAGGAATGGTATCTTCTTTGGCTGGAGCGGAGATTATAACCTTTTTAGCTCCTGCTTTTATGTGTTTCCTTGAGCCACTTTCATCTCTAAATATTCCTGTACATTCTAAGACAACATCAACCTTTAATTCTTTCCAAGGTAAATTCTCTGGATCTCTTTCTGAAAAAACTTTAATTTCTTTTCCGTTAATAATAATACTATTTTCGCTCTCTTTAACCTCACCATCAAAAACTCCATACGCAGAATCATACTTAAATAAATGTGCTAAAGTTTTTGTATCTGTTAAATCATTGATAGCTACAAAATCTACATCAAGATTATGCTTAATGGCAGACTTAAGAGCACATCTTCCTATTCTTCCAAAACCATTTATTGCAATTTTTATTGCCATATTAGTCTTCTATTTTTAATAATTCACAAATTTTCTTTCTATCAAAACCAACTACAAACTCTCCTTCTATATCTAAGACAGGAACAGTTGTTTGCTGTGTTTTTTCCAAAATTTCATCCATATATTTTTCATCAGAAGAAGCATCTATTTCTTCAAAATTCACTCCTTTTTCTTCTAAAAATCTTTTAAGAGAAAAACAATAAGGGCAAATTGGTGTCGAGAATAATCTTATTTTAGTCATTTTTTTTATTTAATTTATAAAAGTCCGTCTTCAATTCTACATAATCTATTGTATTTTGCCAATCTCTCTCCCCTGTTTGGAGCACCAGACTTGATATAATCAGCAGAAATACCTACGGATAAATCAGAGATAAAGCTGTCACATGTTTCTCCTGAACGATGAGAAACAATTGTTTTCCAGTTGTATTTTTTGGCCAATTTAGCTGATTCAATAATTTCTGTAACTGTCCCTATTTGGTTTATCTTTAAAATCATTGAATTGCAGGCTTTTCTTTTTTCAGCCTCTTCGATGAATTTCGTATTGCTTACTGTCAAGTCATCTCCTATTATCATTATTTTACTTCCAAATCTTTTGTTCATTCTTTCAAAACCTCTCCAATCAGTCTCAGCAAAAGGATCTTCTATCCCAATAATCGGATATTTTTCAATTAACTCTCCATAATATCCTAAAAGATTAGTGGTTGAGATAAATCCCATTTTAAAACGATAATATCCCTCTTCTGCGTTTTCTTTTTCTTCATAAAATTCAGTCGCAGCAACATCTAGAATAATCTTAACCTTATCTGTATAATTTGAATCATCAATTGCTTTTTGAATCAAAGATAAAGCAACTTCAGGCAATTCAATCAAAGGAGCAAATCCTCCTTCGTCTCCTCCACCTAAAGACATTTCTGGGTAATTTTCTTTTATAACTTTTCTTAATTGAAAGTAAACTTCTGAACCAATCTTTAGATTTTCTCTAAAATTATTTGACTGAGGAACAATCATGAACTCTTGGAAATCAAGATTATTATCCGCATGAGCTCCTCCATTTATAATATTAAATGATGGCACAGGAAGTGATATATTTTCATTTTCAGCTAACTTAGCTATGTACCTATATAGAGAAAGTTTTTCAGCAGAAGCTCCGGCTCGACAAACTGCCATAGAAACTCCAACAATTGCGTTAGCTCCTAAATTATATTTTCCCTCTGTTCCATCTAAAACAATTAACGTTTCATCAATAGCTCTTTGTTGACGACAATCCATCCCGATAATCTTAGGCCCTATAATTTCATTAACACTTTTAACTGCTTTTAAAACTCCTAGTCCTCCAAATCTACCTCCCCCATCTCTTAGTTCAAAGGCTTCGTTTTTTCCTGTTGAAGCCCCTGAAGGAACAGAGGCAATAAAAATTCCTTCATCTGTTATGCAGTCAACCTCAATTGTTGGATTCCCCCTTGAGTCTAATATCTCTCTTGCTATTATATTTTTTATTTCCATAATTTTTTGTTTATTAAATAATAACACGATAAAAATATTTTGCAACAAAGCATTGTATTTAAAAATACTTTTAGTATAATAGATAATATAAAACTATAAAATAATATGGTAAAAAAACACCTGAGAATAAGCACAATAACTAATCATCAAAAAATTACGATACTTACAAAAAATCCGGTGAGACAAAACGGATATGAATGTTGCGGATGGCCCTATTATTTATCTTTGCCACTAATGTGGCTTTTGACTTTTTATGTAATGATTAAGAAAAAAGTTTACAAACTTTTAAATCTTAGTGGCCCAAAAACTAATTCTCTTTTTTTTGATGGATTAGGTAAGTCATGTAGAAATGTTAAAGATTATGCTACTTCATGGAAAGCAATGGATATAATCTATAATCATCCATTTGAAGGAACATTATCTGTCGGAGGAATACTAGACGAATTTTATTGGAGAAGCATGAATTGCCAAGCATTACGTAATAGGTATAAATTAATTAAACATCTTTTAAGAAATAATATTTCTCAATTTGGAAAAGAAGTAAGGTTAGCTTCTCTTGCTTGTGGCTCAGGCCAAGCAATCCTAGAGACCATTGCTGAATTAAAATCTGAAGGAGTAATAGTCAAAGCTATTCTAGTAGATATTAATGAAGAAGCATTGAAAGAAGCAAAAGTAATAGCAAAAAAATTAGGAATAGGAGGTCAGATAGAAACCTTTAAAGCTGATCTTTCTCTAGAAAACAATATTTTGAAAGATTTCAAGCCACAGATAGTAGAAATGCTAGGATTTTTAGATTATGCAAAAGAAGAACAAGCAATTACTTTTTTGAAGAATATTAATAAATCCTTAGATAAAAAAGGAATTCTTATCACTTGTAATATTAATCCTAATCCTGAGCAACATTTTCTTAAATGGGTCATAAACTGGCCAATGATTTATCGTAGCCCCAGTCAATTAATAAACCTAGCTGAAAAAGCCAACTTTGAAGATTGTGAGGTTATCCTTGAACCGTTAAAAATACACAGCATATTGATTGCTAAAAAATGAACATATACGCTCTTTCAGCCCTGATTAATGCAATAACTAGTTTAAGCCTAGGGTCTTTTATGTTTTTTAAAAATAAAAGAGGAAAAACAAGTAATACCTTCATCCTCCTAAGTTTAGCTGTTTTTATCTGGTCTTTTTTCTATTTTTTATGGCAAATTTCTAAAAGCTATGAGACCTCGTTACTTTTCGTAAGGATTCTTTCTATGGGTTCCACAATGGTTCCCATCTTCTATCTTCATTGGATTCTTTCATTCTTAGAAATAAAAGACAAAAAAAGCACTATTGTTTTATATTTTGGATA
>CAZDVN010000040.1:0-4031 GCA_964508955.1 uncultured Candidatus Saccharibacteria bacterium | reverse complement strand
CAAATCGGTTGTTATTAAAATATATTAAAAATCCGCCTCTGGGCGGTTTTTTTAATTGCCTTAACAAGTCCGTAAGCCGAATTCTGTTTTATGTGATCATCTATCTGGGATAAGAATTGCTTCTTACCTCAAGCGAACTACTTTTCTCTCTTGCGAGAGTTTGTTCTTGCTTCCGGGTAAGGATTTAGCCGTTTCACCCTTAAAATTACTTTTAAGGCTTGCCCCGAAGGGCACTCTTTCCTTTCGGAAAAGAGCGTCTCTGTTCGCACCTCTTTCTCACGAATGACGGGGGTTACCCGCTACCATTTTAGACCTTAATAAAAAGGAATGGAAGTTCGGACTTTCCTCCTCTTGCGAGGCGATCACTCAACTTGTTAAGGCTTCTTATTTTAAAACATTATTTTAAAATAGTCAACATTTAAATTCTTCTCTTTTTAAGCTATTATTTAATTATGTCATTTAAGGGAATTTTAAATTCAAAACAAAAAACTATTGGAGGCGCAGTAAGTGTTTTAGCAATAGCTGTTTTGTTTAGTCGTTTGCTAGGAGTATTAAGAGATAGGCTTTTGGCTGGTTCTTTTGGCGCATCAATTGATCTAGATATATATTTTGCTGCCTTTAGAATTCCTGATTTAATTTATAGTATTATTTTTGCAGGAGGAGTTCTTGTTTCTCTTCTTCCTTTGTTTTCTGATTTTTACAATGAAAAAAAAGAAAAGAGTTGGGATTTTATAAATAATCTTATAAATCACTTTTTAATATTTTTTACTCTTGCTGGAGTATTATTTTTTACCTTTGCTCCAACATTAATTGCTTCAATGGTTTCTGGTTTTGATGATGCGGCAGTAACAAAAACAATAGAATTAACACGTTTAATATTTGTCAGTGTTTTTTTCTTTGGTTTATCTTCAATTTTTTCAACTATTTTAAATTATTTTAATCGCTTTGTTTCCTATTCCTTAGCGCCTATTTTATATAATTTAGGGATAATAATAGGAATAATTTTTCTTTCTCCTCACTGGGGAATATTCGGAGTAGGACTAGGGGTTGTCTTTGGGTCCTTTTTACATTTATTAATCCAAGTCCCAACCGCTATAAAATGTGGTTATAAATATAAGTTTGTTTTAAATTTTAAAGACCCAGGGATTAAGGAATTTTTAACTTTAATTGTTCCGCGAGCAATAGCTTCCTCTTCGGCTCAAATAAACTTTATTGTTATAACTTTTATTGCTTCAGGGATAGGAGCGGGAGCTATTTCAGTTTTTAGTTTATCTAATAACTTAAGATATCTTCCGATAGGAATAATAGGGGTTTCTTTTGCTACCGCTTCTTTTCCTTTGCTTTCTAGGTTATGGGTTGAAGGCAAAAAAGATGAATTTTGCAATAGCTTTGTAAAAGTATTTAACGAAGTTTTATATGTTTCTTTCCCAATTGGAGTTTTAATTTTTATTCTAAGAAATGAAATTATTGATATCATTTTGAGAACAGGAAGCTTTACTGCTTCTGCCGCTGAAATTACCGCTGCTGCATTAGGTTTATTTTTTATAAGTACTTTTGCTCAGTGTTTAGTACCAATAATATTAAGAGGATTTTTTAGTTTAAAAGATACTATTACTCCAACAATTATCGCAATTCTTTTCGTTATATTCAATGTTTTTTTGTCATTCTTTTTTGTTAGTCTTTTTTCGGGAGATAATATTTTCACAGAAACAATGAAAGGTTTAATGAATCTTTCCGGAGCAATTAATTTTTCTGTATTAGGATTAGTTTTAGCATTTAACGTCGGATTATTATTTGAGTTTGTTTTGCTTTTTTATTTTTTCAAAAGAAAAGTTAAAAATCTTGAAGTTAAAAAAATATTAAAATCTTTTGTTAAGGTGGTTATTTCCTCTTTTTTAATGGGAATAATTGCATATTATTTGGTTCCTTTGGCTAGGGAGATAACAACTTCTTCACTTTTGCAATTCTCATTTGTCTCGCTTGTTTCTTTCTTGATTTATGCCATATTGACTATAGCTTTAAAGATGCCAGAGATTAACGCAGTTAAAAGATTAATTTTTAGAAATGGAAATTAGAAATTTTGTTATCATTAGCCATATTGATCATGGAAAATCAACTCTTGCTGATAGGTTTTTGGAAGTTACAGGAACAGTAGAAAAAGGTAAAATGAGGCCTCAGTATTTAGATGCAATGGATTTGGAAAGAGAAAAGGGAATAACGATTAAAATGACTCCTGTTAAAATGATTTACAAGGGAACCATGTTTAATTTGATAGATACTCCTGGCCATATTGATTTTAACTATGAAGTTTCAAGAAGTTTAGCTGCTGTTGAAGGGGCAGTTCTTCTTGTTGATGCAACAAAGGGAATACAAGCACAAACAATTACGAACTTAGAGCTTGCTAGGAAAGAAGGATTAGCTATCATTCCTGTTGTGAATAAAATTGATTCTCCGCAAGCAATGACGGAAGAGGTTAAGCAAGAAATTGCAGATTTTTTAGAAATCTCAACTGATGAAGTTATGTCTATATCAGCAAAAACAGGGCAAAATGTGGAAGAACTTTTAGGTAGAGTTATTGAAAAAGTTAAGTCTCCGGAGGTTAACGAGGATAAGCCTTTTCGTGCTTTAATATTTGATTCTCAGTACGATACTTTCTTAGGGGTTATTTCTTACGTTAGAGTTATTGATGGAAAGATAAAAGCCAATGACAAGATTTATTTTTTAAATGCACGGGCAGAGGGAGTTGTTAAAGAAATTGGTATTTTTAAGCCAGACATGTCTTCAATTGAAGAACTTAAATCTGGAGAAATCGGATTTATTGCAACAGGAATAAAAGATCCTGAGAAAATAAGGATTGGGGATACTATTATTTTAGATTCTGACAAAGATTTAAAACTAGAGTCGTTGCCTGGATATAAAGATCCAGAACCTAAAATATTCATTTCCATGTATCCTCATGATCAAAGTGATTTTGAAACTTTAACAATAGCCTTATCAAAATTAAAATTAAATGATTCAGCTCTCTTTTATCAGAATCAAAACTTTCAAGCATTTGGAAGGGGATTTTTATGTGGATTTTTGGGAACACTACATACAGAAATAACAATGGAAAGATTAAAAAGAGAATTTGATTTAGACTTAGTTATTGGAGCTCCGCAAGTTTGCTACAAGGCAAAAGATTCAAAGGGAAATGAAGTGATGATATATAATCCAAGTAATTGGACGGATTCTTTTAAAGAACATTTTGAACCATGGACAGAACTTACTCTTATAATAGGAGAAGCTTACTTGGGAAAAGTTTTTGATTTGTTGAGCGGAATTGATGGAAGTCATGTTGACTCAAGACCTTTTGGAAAAGGCAGATATATGATTGTTTATGAGTCCCCATTAAGAGAAATTATAGGTGTTTTTTATGAGAATCTTTTAAACGTAACGCAAGGTTATGCCTCAATGACATATAAAGAAACAGGATATAGACAAGCTAATTTAATTAAATTAGAAATAATGATTGCAGGGAGAGAAGAAGAAGCTTTTTCTAGAATTATTCCTGAGAATAAAGCCACTGCAGAGGGAAGAAAGATTGTCTCAAAATTGAAAGATTTTTTACCTCCTCAAATGTTTACCGTTGCTCTACAGGCAAAAGTGGGAGGCAAGATTGTTGCTAGGGAAACAATAAGCGCTAGAAGGAAAGATGTTTTAGCTCCTTTATATGGAGGGGATTATACAAGGAAAAGAAAGCTTTTAGAAAAGCAAAAAAAAGGAAAAAAAGAAATGAAAGAAAGGGGTAAGTTAAAGATACCCCCTGAGACATTTCTGAAAGTTTTTGGATCTTAAAATAATGCAGGACCAACTAACGATGCTATCATTGAAATAGCAATCAATGAAACTATTATTATCCAAAAAACTCTAAATTTTTTAGAATCTTTATTCATATTAGAATATGGTAGCAAAAAAAAGAAAAAAAGTGAAGTGGAAAATTAACATTAACAAGAAAAAAATTACTGAAACTTTTTGGCTTTCCTTCTTATTCT
>CAZDVN010000039.1:0-4099 GCA_964508955.1 uncultured Candidatus Saccharibacteria bacterium | reverse complement strand
TAATTAATATAGAAAAAATAATTAAGTACAATAATCCAGAAAGAAATTTAAAGCTTGGCTATTGTATTGCTCAAAGCAAGAAGGGTATAGTTAAAAAGATAGAAGATGTTCTTAAAGATGAAAAAATCGATCTTAAAGTTTATAATGGTTTAATTAATGTTAAAGTAAATAAAATATATGAAAGAAAACAATCTCCAAAAAAATCTTAAAAGTCTTTCCTTGATTGCTGATTGGTTTGAAGATCAAGAAGAAATTGATGTTGAAGAAGGATTAAAAAAAGTAAAAGAAGCTGTTAAGCTTTTCAAGGAAACAAAAGAAAGTTTTAAAGAGATAGAGAATGAATTTGAAGAGCTTAAAAAAGAAATAGAAGAATAGTTTACCCCATAGCTTTTGCTTTTTTTAAAAAAAGGAAGTAGACTGTAAAAAGTAAATTGACAAGGTGATTATTCTGAATGAAAGAAATGGTTCAAGACAGAAAGAAAAGGGCAAAGGGAAGAAAACTAATGGAAACGGAAAGACTAAAGAAAACGGAAAGACTAAGGGAAATGGTTACTATAAGTTAGGAACATGCCCTAGATGTGAAAAAGAAAACATTCCTTTGACAGAGCATCATATTTGGAAACGATCAGTTTGGGGTCCAAACGACTACACGGTTTTTCTTTGTAGGGATTGTCATGATGAGCTTGAAACAAAGGTTAGAATCATGGAAAATATGGTTCTAAGATTATTTATGTTTTGTTACAGGTCTCTTTATAGAGACTTTATGAACAAGAAAAAAGTAACAGAAGAAGACATAGTTTCTATTTGCCTAGAAGGGCTTAAGGTGCTTTTCAAGAAAATTATGTTTAAAAATGAATTTAATGATTTTCCTATAAAGCAAGGCTGGGCTTTAAAAAGAATGCAAAAGAAGATTTTTTTAAGTAAAAAAGAGGAAAAATAATTGCCTCTTTTTTTATATTATAATATAATGAGATTGTTACAATAATAAAGAAAAATATGAAAGATTTAAATGATAAGAATTTTGAAGAGTTAGTAATCAACTCTCCTATTCCTTTTCTAGTAGACGTTTATACTCATTGGTGTCCTCCTTGTAATATTTTGGGACCAATACTTGAAGTATTGTCTTCAGAGTACGAGGGAAAGGTCGATTTCTATAAGATGAATTTGGACCAATGTCCTAAAACAGGAAATAAATTTATGATTGATAGAATTCCAACAGTTATGTTGTTTGCCAATGGAGAACTTAAAGCTAGTTTTATTGGTCTTCGTGAAAAAGAAGAAATAAGAAATTTAATAAATTCAAATATTTAATGGAAGAAAAAGAAATTGAAAAACTAAAAAAGGAATATGGAGAATATGCTAAAGAAAAAGGATTTAAATTAAATCCTAATGAGAATATTTTAAACGGAGTTTTAATGGGATTAATTGCTCGTAAGGAAAATTTTGGAGAAAAATATTGTCCTTGTAGGAAAATGACTGGAAACAAAAAAGATGACAAAAGAATTATTTGTCCTTGTGTTTATCATGAAAAAGAAATCGAAAAAGATGGACACTGTTTCTGTAACCTTTTTGTAAAATAATTATTCGTTAGACCTTCTTACGTATTCTTCGCTTTCTGTGTTAATTTCTATAATGTCTCCTTCGTTTATAAACAAGGGGACATTTATTTTTGCTCCTGTTTCTAATGTTACAGATTTAGTTCCACTTTGAGCTCTGTCTCCTTTAACTCCAGGGGAGACTTCTGTAACCATAAGATTTACTTTGATAGGAACAACAATGTTTATAATCTTGCCTCCAAAAACAACAGTAGTAACTTCTTCTCCTGCCTTTAAAAACTTACCAATATTTCCAATTAATTCTTCTTCTAATTCAAATCTTTTTGAGGGGTTTTCTTTCTCAGAAAAAACATATTTTTCTTTATTTTGATAAACAAAAATAGCTTCTTGTTTTTCAATATCTGCTTCTTCAAAAGAATCTCTTGGCTGGGCTGTTTTAGAAATAAAATTACCGTTGATGAGATTCTTTAGTTTCATTTGTAGATAGGAATGTCCTCTTCCTTTAAAAGTGCTTTGGGCCTCTACTATCTGATAAGGCTGATCGTTTATAATTATTACAGTTCCTCTGTCTAATTCTGAATATGATAACATTTTTTTATTTTATATTAATTATTACTCTATTCTCCATTCTATTTTATTTTCTTTGTCAGCGTATTCTAACCATTCTCCACCATTGTCTATTACGTACCATTTTCTTTTTACTTGAGACCAAACCATTGGTTGATTATTATAATATGGTTTTTTAATTATTTCTTTTGGTTTGAGTTTATCCAATTCCAGCCATTTTTTAAAAACAGTTTCTATAGAATAATCAAGCTTTCTTGATTTTGCCCAATTAGCAACTATGCTTATTGCTTTTTTTGCTTTTTCTGCCGATCCGGCCAATTCAATCAATTCTTTAGCTGGCCTTGTAAATCTTGAGTAAATTATGTCTCTTTTTTTCGCTGATTCTTTTACCTCTTCAAGGCTCAGTCCTTTAGTTTCAAAAAAATGATTAATCACTTTTTGAATATCAGTTTCTTCTTTCATTGTAATTTTTTAATAATTTGAACATAAAATTTTTTAACAAGTTCTAGCTCATTCTCACCCAAAGTTGTTATTTTGTAAACCCTTTTTCTTTCCTGAGGTTCGCTTATAACAAGTCCTTGTTCTTCTAGTCTATAGAGAACCCTATAAGGGGTTATATTGCCTGGCTTAAATCCAAACTCCTTTTCGATAATAGTATGTAAATTCCATGCATGGTGAGGACCCTTTTTTAGAATAGTAAGAATGTATATCCAGAGATTTTCTTTTGTATTTGACTTAAAGAATCTTTCAAATGGTTTCATATGTTGTTGACAAACTGTTTTACCAGTGTAAAATAAAACTAATAATAAATTAAGTATAATATTTTTAACTGAATATGGCAAAAGAAACAGAAGAAAATAAAAAAGAAATAAGAATTGCAATTGCTGGAATAGGTAATTGTTGTAGTGCTTTGGTTCAAGGAATTCATTTCTACAAAGAAATTAATAGTGATGATGAAATTGTTCCTGGTTTAATGCACAACGTAATCGGAGATTATAAAATTTCTGATATTAAAATTGTTGCAGCTTTTGATATTGATAAAAGAAAAGTGGGAAAAGATATCACTGAGGCTATTTTTGAAAAACCAAATTGTACAAAAACATTTTGTGGCAATCTTCCAAAAACAGGAGCGATTGTTAAAATGGGTCCAATTTTAGATGGAGTTGCTACTCATATGAAAGATTACCCTGAGGAACAAACTTTTTTACCTTCAGAAGAAGCATCAGTTGATGTTACAGAAGAGTTAATAAAAAATAAAGTGGATGTTTTAGTTAACTATATGCCAGTAGGTTCTCAAAAGGCAACAGAATTTTATGCTGAAGCTTGTCTTAAAGCAGGAGTTGCTTTTATAAATTCAATGCCAGTATTTATTTGTTCAGATGAAAATTGGGAAAAGAAATTTAGAGATAAAAATATTCCATGTATTGGTGACGATATTAAATCACAGGTTGGTGCCACTATTACTCATAGAGTTTTGTCTCGTTTATTTGCAGAAAGAGGAGTGACAATTGATAGGTCTTATCAATTAAATGTTGGAGGAAACACAGACTTTTTAAACATGCTTGAAAGAAAAAGATTGGAATCTAAGAAGCTATCAAAAACTGAAGCGGTTGAATCACAGTTAGCTAAAAGGTTAGACTATGATAACTTACATATTGGTCCATCTGACTACGTTCCTTTTTTGAAAGACAATAAAGTTTGTTTTATTCGTATGGAAGGAAGAAAATTCGGTAACGTTCCAGTTGAAATAGAATTAAGATTATCTGTTGAGGATTCTCCTAACTCAGCCGGGTGTGTTATTGACGCTATTAGATTATTAAAAATAGGCCTCGATAGAGGAATTGGTGGTACATTACTTTCATCTTCAGCTTACTTTATGAAGCATCCAATGAAACAATTTACTGATGAAAAAGCTAGGGAGATGATCGAAGAGTTTATTGCTAACAAGAGAGAAAGATAGTATCATAAGAATTAAT
>CAZDVN010000038.1:0-4109 GCA_964508955.1 uncultured Candidatus Saccharibacteria bacterium | reverse complement strand
ATAAAAACTTTTTTCTTCTGTTTTAAAAATATCTTTAAATACTATTTCTTCTTCTTTGCTTAAATTAGTAATCTTTACAATGTTCCCACTTATGAATGCATATATTGTTCCATGGTGAACAGTAAAAGAATCAACTTTTTCTCTTGATATTAACCTAGGGGACTCCTTTGCTTTTGGATTATATCTATATATAGAATTATTAAATTGATATATAAAAAAGTTTTCATCTTTAGGGTCAAAATTAACATTTTTAATTTGACTGTTAAATGCCTTAATCAAAGAAATGTTTCCCTCTAGGCTAAGAAGATAATATAATCCTGTGCTTGTTTCTATTAGGGCTTTTTCTGCGTTAGAATTAAAAATTATATTAGATATATTATAGGGAGTTTGATACTTATCAAGAACTTTGTTTGTTTTTTTCGTCTCTAGATCATAAGAAAATAATTCATTTGATGCTGTTACTAACAGGAAATGGTTTTTATTAGGATAAGGATAAAAGTTTTCTATATCATCTTTTATTAAAGAAAAAACAATATTGTTTTTAAACATTATTATATATTTAGCTTCTGATACGATTTTAGGTTCAACCGTAAGCTCTTTTTCCCATGTGTGATAATCTTTTTTTTCTACTTTTACAGTATGATTTTCAGGAAGAAGATTTTTTATTAAAATATCTCTTGAAAAAAAAGAAGTTTTATTTATTATTTCGTTATTCAAAAAAACATCAGCTTCTGATGGGTAAGCTTTAACATATATTCCTCCGGTTTCAACAAAGCGAAATTTTTTAACATCAAATCTATATCCTTGAGAATACATAATAATCAAAGGAGCTATAAAAGCAAAAATAGTGATCATCAATATAAATAATCTTGTTCTTTGGCTTTTTGTCATATATTAATTATATACCTTAAAAATCGTCTCTTGCCAATTGTCTTTTTATTATATAGAATAATGTTAAGATTATGAAAATAGGAATAGACTTAGGAACAAAAAATTCTCTTGTTTTTATTCCCAACAAGGGAGTGATTTTAAGTGAGCCTTCAGTGGTCTCTGTTTCTTTAGATGAGAATAGAATTTTGGCCGTTGGAATGAAAGCAAAAGAAATGATAGGAAGAACGCCGGAATCAATTCAAGTTTTTAGACCGCTGAGAGATGGTGTTATTGCTGACTATAGAATTACTCAAGCAATGATAAGATATTTTATAAATAAAGTTAATACGGGTTTATTTAAATTTTTAAAACCAGAACTTTTAATTGGCGTTCCTGCTGGAATAACATCAACTGAAAAAAGAGCAGTTATTGAGTCTGGAATGCAAGCTGGAGCTAAAGAGGTTTTTATTGCCAAGGAACCAATCCTTTCTGCCATCGGAGCAGGAATACCTATTAATTCTTCTTCCGGACATTTGATTATTGATATTGGAGGAGGAACAACAGAGGTTGCTGTTATATCTCTTGGAGGAATTGTTTGTTCTCAATCTCTAAGAGTTGCAGGAGACAAATTAGATGCAGGAATTTCAGAATATATAAAAAATGAGCATAACTTAGCCATAGGAGAGCAGACAGCAGAAGATATTAAGTTAAAAATAGGAACTGCATTGCCAGAAAAAGAACCAAAATATATGGAAATAAGAGGAAGAGATTTAATTGCTGGACTGCCTAAAACTATTAAAATTTCATCTAATGAGGTTTGCGAAGCCATAAGTGAATCTTTAGCAGAGATTATTCAATGTGTTAAAAATGTTTTAAGAGAAACTCCTCCCGAACTATCTGCGGACATAATGAATAAGGGTATGGTCGTCGCAGGTGGCGGAGCTTGCTTAAGAAACATTGCCTCTCTTTTATCCCAGGCAACAGGAGTTCCTTGTTTTGTAGCAGAAGAATCTCTTAATTGTGTGGCAAAGGGGACTGGAGCAGTTTTAGACAATTTAGATTTATATAAGAAGAGCATAATGGCTAAGAAGTAATTATGAAGGAAGAATCATTTTTAATCCATGGAGGAAAAAGATTAGAGGGAGAAATTAATGTTATGGGTTCTAAAAACGCTGCCTTTCCTGTTCTCATGGCAACCCTTTTGACAGAAGAAGATTGTACTATTGATAATATTCCTCTAGTAGAAGATGTTTTAAGGTTATTAGAAATTTTTGAAAGCATGAAAGTTAAGGTTGATTGGATTGGGAAAAGAAAAGTAAGGATAAATGCAAAAAAAATTGATCCTTTGAAAATTAATAAAAGTTTAGTTTTAAAGTTTAGAGGTTCGATTCTTTTATTAGGAGCTCTTATGGCAAGGTTTGGTCGTGTTACAATACCTCAGCCTGGGGGATGTTTAATCGGAGCTAGACCAATTGACACTCATTTGGATGCCTTTTCTCAACTTGGTGCAAAAATTAAGAGAAACAAAAAAAATATTACATTAGTTGCTCCTAACGAAATAAAAGATTATATTGTTATTTTAGATGAATTGTCAGTTACGGCCACATTAAATATTACTTTGTTTGCAAGCTTGATTGAGGAACAAATTACCATAAAAATTGCTGACGGGGATTATCAAAATCAGGAACTTGCAAAGGTTTTAAAAAAAATGGGAGTTAAGGTTTCTGGAGTTGGTACGCATACCTTGAAAATTAAGGGTTCTAAGAAATTAAAAGGTTTTAATCATTTTTTAATGTATGATCCAATTGAAGCTGGAACATTTATTATCATGGCGATAACAATGGGAAATAAAGGAAATATTTTAATTAAAAACGTAGAATATTCTTTTCTGGAATTTACTTTAAAAAAATTAGAAGATTGTGGTGCAAAGTTCAAAATCATTCAAGGCAAAAAAAACCTTGTTGATGTAAAGGTTTTACCTTCAGAAAAGATAATTATTAGAAAAATACAGAGCCTTCCATTTCCTGGTCTTCCCCCTGATTTTCTTCCCCTGATAGGGGTCTTAGCGACCAAAACAAAAGGAGCTACGCTTATACACGATCCATTATATGAAGGAAGGTTGAAATATATGGAAGGATTAAATAAAATGGGAGCCGACATATTTTTCTCTGATCCTCATAGGGCAATTGTAACAGGGGTTAAGAAATTATATGGAACGGATATGGGATCTTTTGATCTAAGAGGTGGAGCATCTTTAATTATAGCTGGGCTAATTGCTGAGGGAGATACTATTATTAGAAACATATATCAAGTTGACAGAGGATACGAAAAGATAGAGGAAAGACTTAAAAAATTAGGAGCTGACATAGAAAGAATAAAATGATAGTTGGTAATAAAAGTAAAATAGACTTACTTAAGAAAATTTCTCAAAGTGAAAATATTCCACATGCGTTACTTTTTTCAGGGCCGGAAATGATAGGAAAAAAAAAGATTGCAATAGAATTTATAAAAAGTATTTTTTGTAAAAATGTTTGCAACGAGTGTTATTTTTGTAAAGCTATAGATTCTAATAGCTTGCCAGATTTAAATATTATTTATCCTTTTGAGGGAAATATAGGAATTGAAGAACTAAGAACATTGAAAAATAATCTTTCTTTAAAGTCTTATAATAATTGCTTGAAAGTTGGAATTATTGATGATGTTCACTTAATGAAAAAAGAAGCTCAAAATGCTCTTTTAAAAACTTTAGAAGAACCAAAAGGAGAAACATTAATTATTTTGATAACTTCTTATCCTCAATTAATTTTAAAAACCATAAGATCAAGACTTCAAGAAATAAAATTTTCTTTAGCTTCCAAAAAAGAAATTGAAAGTCATTTAATCTCTCTTGGAGCAACCAAGAAAAAAGCAGAGGATATCGCTTTAATTTCTTCAGGCCAAGTAGGAAAAGCAATAGAATTTTTTAATGTTCCTGATAAAATTGAGTTTTTTGATAGAACGATAGAAGATATTATTTCCTTAATTAAATCTAGCATGTATGAAAGGTTTGAGTATGCAAAAAATTTTAAAGAAGATCAAAATAAGATTTTAGAAGTACTAGATATATGGGAAAGGTTTTTGAGAAGAGAAATGCTTTTGATAATATTTAAAAATCAAGGAATTTTAAATAATTATACCCTAGAAAAAACAAAAGAAATTATTAAAAAAATAGAAGAAGCCAAGATTTTAATATCTAGTAG
>CAZDVN010000037.1:0-4430 GCA_964508955.1 uncultured Candidatus Saccharibacteria bacterium | reverse complement strand
ATCTGCAAATCACTTAAAAGCTATGGTAAAATTTGTTTTAATTTTAAAATTGTCCAGTACCCAACATACCCTGTTCCCTGGTTTTTATTGCTTGGAGAAAGCACTTCTTTGGCATATTTTTCTTGAAATTTTATAACTGCTGATTTTGTCAGTTGTCCAAAATAGTAAGTTTCTTTGCCAAGAGATCCATTTCCTGTAGATTTAATTGCTGTTTCCTTGTCACTGTTTAATATTGATTGAAGACATTTTACATCATGACCACTGATTCCAAGATAAAGATTTCTGCTAAATGTTATATTTTTACAATTATTAATTTCTTTATGATCATGGATGATCTCATTTTCTTTATTTTTTAAATTTACTAGCATTATAATTAGCTCTATCAATTGAGCTCTGTCCATAGACTTAATTGATAGTAATAAATTTTCATTCGGCTGAGTTGTTTTTATTTCATTTTCTTTAGAGACAGAACAATCCTCTCTTAAAAGAGGGTTTCCCCCAGAACAATTAAGAGGGCTAGATTTAAGAACCTTTCTTTCTTTGAAACCATTATTACATTCAGACCACTCTGTATAAGTGAAACTTGTGCAAAAATTATTTGGTATCGTTGTTGTTCCTCCTCCACCACCTGTAGTTACGGGAGGATTTGGGGTTGAACCACCTCCTCCTCCAGAAGATACTGGTTCAGTATTTAAAGTTTTAGCATTTGCAATATTAGAAATTTGAGAAATATTGCCATTAGCGTCTACTGATTTTATTGCAAAATAATAATTTGTGTTAGGAGTAAGATCAGTGACAACTAAAGATTGAGCAGTTCCACTGCTTAGAGGAGTTATGTTATTTTCAAATTGATTTGCATTGTTCCAGTTATTTTCTGTTATTGTAAGGCTTGAATATTTAATAATATAGCTAGAGGCCCTTCCAGTATCATTATTATCATGAGGAGATATCCAATTAAGAGTGAACCTTGTTTTGTCGATATTAGTTATTCTTAAGTCTTCTATTTTTAATGGAGCAGTTGTGTCTTCAGGAGGAGCGGAAACAGTAATTGTAATCTTTTCAGAGGCAATTCCTTCATTATTATCGTTAACAGAAAATGTTATATTATAGTTTCCAATTTCTTGGGGGGTCCAGCTAAATTTATTTCCCGTAAAAGTTGCATCTGTTGGCAAGCCAGAAATGCTATAAGTTAAATTATCTCCGTCAGAGTCTGTTGCTGAAACAATAATCTTCAAAGCTTCTCCAACAAAAATATTCTTATTCCCAATGGTCTGTATTATTGGTGGATTGTTTAAATTTCTTTCTGTTGTAAAGCTATAATTTTGGCTTTGAGCTGAATTACAACTACGATCTATAGAAGAAACAACGTAATAATATGTTGTGTTAGGTTCTAGTCCGGTTAATAAAATAGAATGATCTTTAACATAACTAATATTGGATTCAAAATTACCAGGCTCATATTCTTCAAGATAGCTTGTTTTATATCTAACCAAACTATTAGCATTTTCATTTGTAACCCATCCAATGTTTACTGATGAAGAACTTAAATTTTTTAAATTAACATTTCCGATTGAAAGAGGAGTAGAATTAACTGGATGTATAACAAAATCATGTTCAGATAAAGTTGTATTTATTATTATGCTATTACCGTCATCTGACTTGTTCCAGTTTCCATATATTTCATTGTCTCTATAAACTAAGTATATAATTTCTGGATCTATTCCTGATATATTAATATTTGTACTGCCTATACCTGAAACTTTAAAAGACCTAACTCCCTCATCAATAGTAAAAGTTATATAATCAACCTTAGAGCTTGTTCTAACAATGTCTTCTCCGGACTCACTAATATGCGTTCCTTCTATAAGAGTAAAGTCAGTAGTCATTCCGCTAAGGTTTTTTCTTAAGAATAAGCTATCTCCATCAGTAGAAAATTCTGAAAAGGAAGAGTTTCCTTTTCCGTTATAAATATAATCTTCGTTAAGAGAAGAAGAAACTTTAATTGCGTTTCCAGAACCTGTAACAGATAATTCTTCCGTTGTTCTTTCTTCCTCATTTGAATAATTAGATAAAATTGCAGTTGCTCTATAAAGATTATTTTGTTCTGGTGTTCTAAAATAAACAACTGGACTAAAAACCTCATTAGGCTCATTATATCCTCCTATTCTTCCAACGTGTTTTGTTACTAATACTTCGGAAGATGGAGATGTAAATAATTTTGTGTTTACAGTTTTTCCATAAGGATTTTGACTATCCCATTTTAAGGAATTCGTATTAATCTGAGCATTAGTTTCAACCTTATATCCTAAGTTAAGCCAATTATAAGAGGTCTCTCCAATATTTAAATTAAGGTTAACGTGCCCTACTTTGTCTACAGTTTTTCCTGTGGAATTTGTTACGTTAAGGGTTGTTGGACGAAAAACATTTCTATATATCCAGCTTTCGCTTGAAGAAAGACTATCAAGAATAACAAAGTATTCTTTATTGTATAGGATTGTTCTTTTAGTATTAACAGGGTTAGATAATCTTGTGCTTGTGCTAATTCCACTATCTACGACATCGTTAACCTCTGCAACAGAACTTACAATATCCATCCATTCACTGCTGACTGTTATATTATTACTAACTGGAGTTACAATTAAATTATTAGCAGAAGTACCCTTGAACATTGCTCTTGCCCTACTGTTTGCCCAAGTTGAGACCGCCCAAGGATTTCTTGGATTTTCGTAAGCAAAAGAATTATGATGAACTTCTTGTTCCCCATAATATTTGTCAAGAACATTTTTATTTTCTCCTGCATCTGCCAAAAGTAAATCTCCGTGACTATAATATTCAAAGCCCAATTGATCATGATGCATTCCATCTCTGTTGCTAGCACTCATTATCATTGAATCTGCATTAGTTGAAAAAGACAACCAATCGCTATCTTCTTCCCATCCTCCTCTGAAAACCTGAAATATATTATTTTCTCCTAAGTAACTAGTCCAGTTAGGATTTTTTCTTTCTATTAGAGAATAATCTTGATATTTAAAATAAAAATACCAGTAGCTAAAATAATTATTTTGAATATTAGTTTTGGACTTATCAATATGATTTAAAACGTAAGATAACTCATCTCCGTTAAATAAATTAATAAAACCTGGTAGATATCCAAGTCTTGTGTTTCCCGCTGTTCCATAATTATGATCATAATAATTAGGTAAGGTTTCCCAAAGATCAGCCATTATTATTTTTTTAGCTAAAGGATAATCATCAAAGATATTTCTATCGTAGAATTGACTATAGACTTGAAACCAAATGCTTAGGGGAACTATTACGTAAGATTTATAGGAGCCGGATCTGTGTTTTCCTGAGTTTTCATCAAAACCATAGCTTATAATTGACCTACCTGAGGGTTGACCATTTGGTGCTGTATGTAATGCGTCATTTTCGAATAAGTAGTCTGTTCCTGCTTTTATCCAGTCTTCTGCTCCTGACCCAAGGGTAATATTATTAGGATTTGTATAATCATGAAGAGCTATTCCTGCAACGGCTAAATTTGGATATGCTTGTCCGTGAAAATCAGCAAATGAAATATAACTAGAGTTAAGTGCTCCTGCATTATTATGAAATAATCTTTGATAGCAATTGTCTGCCAACAGAGCCAATAAATCTCTAATTTCTATGTCTTCTTCAGAAGTTAAAGTAGGTTGGATAAAATCATATACTAAACTATAACTTCTAAGAGTAGTAGAATTTGTTAGCTCAACAGTACCAGTAACACTTCCCTTGTCCATGTTATAGAGTGCTTCTTTTGCCTTTAATGAATATTTAAGATCCTTTGTTATTTGATAAGCAGTAGCAATGTCCACTGCATATGAAGCTCTATAGCTTCTCCCATCGTAAGTAGGCCACACAGCATCACTAAAATTTCTTAAAATATAAGTGTTTGCATTGTTTAAAATTCTGGTTTCCCAGAAAGTCCAATAATTACCAGGATTACCAATAACCCTATTGTTCCATCCAGGAGTTTCCTCGATGTTATTAAACATCATATATGGATGAACTTTTTTTGTTTCAGCAAGAACATCAGAGCTTGCAAAGGAACAAAAGAGAGCAATAAAAAATATAAGAATCGATGTTAAGTAAAATTTTTTATTCATATTATTTTTTAATAAATTGGTAATTTTTTTAATTTAAGAATCTTTGAAAATTATAACACATATTTTTTAAAATATACATTATGAAATGTTAAGTTTAAGATTTTACTTAAAATAGCTAATGAAAAAAACACCCAAACTAAAAGGTGTTTTTATCTTCATCTATTCTTTTTTGGGCTTTTCAAGTTTTATAAAATAAGGGTTCATATCGATTGATTATTTTATTTATTAAAATGTTTTTATTTCTTATTATTGTGTTAATTCCTTTTTTTCTATTTTCTTTTCTGATTT
>CAZDVN010000036.1:0-4598 GCA_964508955.1 uncultured Candidatus Saccharibacteria bacterium | reverse complement strand
GTTTCTTTTTCTAATTTTTCATAATTATTTTCTTTCATTGTAATATATTTTAAATTATAATTATTTGATAATTATTCTGGCTTTTTCTTTCTTTCCATCATTTTTTTAAGAGCTTCGACGGGCAACATATTTTTATATAAAATATTATAGACAGAATCCACTATTGGCATATCCACTTTATATTTTTTACTTAATTGATATACGGCTTCTGCGGTTGTTGCCCCTTCGATAATACTGTTAGTTGAATTTATTATATCGTCTAGCTTTTCTCCCTTGGCAATTCTTTCTCCAAGAGTTCTATTCCGACTCTCAGGACTTATGCATGTAGTAGATAAATCCCCAAGACCAGCTAATCCATAAAAAGTTTTTCTTTTAGCTCCCATCTCTTGACCTAGCCTTTGTATTTCAACTATCCCTCTAGACAATATTGCCGCTTTTGCATTTGATCCAAAACCTAGTCCATCAGAAATTCCTGCAACAACAGCAATAATATTTTTTAATGGTCCACCCATTTCAACCCCAATAATATCAGTAGAGGTATAGACTCTAAAATAACTATTAGTAAAAATATCTTGGATTTTTTCAGCAATCTTTTTATTTTTGGAAGCAATAACAACAAGAGCAGGAAGTTCTTTGGCAACCTCTATCGCTATGGTTGGTCCAGATAAAACACATGCTTGTACTTTTCCTAATTCTTCTTTCAAAATTTCTGTCATTCTTTTAAGTGTTTTTTGTTCTAAACCCTTCACAACACTTATAAATACTTTTCCTTTCAAAATAACGTTTTCTTTTTTAATACTTCTGGCAACGTTTCTAAAAAACTTAGAAGGAATGCTAAAAATAATATATTCTCCAAAGTCTATCGCTTTTTTAAGATCTTTTTCAAAAATAATATTATTAGGTATCTTAATTCCTTTTAGATATTTTTTATTTTCTCTTTCTTTGTCTAATAGGTCTAAATGATCACCAAATACACTCCAAACCATTACTTCGTGTCCATTTTTAGATAATAGTATTGCTAATGTTGTTCCCCATGCTCCATCTCCAAGTACCGTTATTTTTATTTTTTTCTTCATATATGATAATGCAAATTTAAATTTCCTTTTATTTGATAAAAAATCAAATAATATTTTTTTAATAACTAATTATAGTTTATTTTATTTAAAAAGTAAGGAATCTATTGATTGTCTTTCTTTTTAGTTATTTCATCATGATATTTATCTATCTTCCAAGGATAATAAGAATTAACCTTTTTTCTGAGGTTCTTAATTATATCTAATATTTTTTTTGGACCCACGCCTCTTGATTCTTTTATATACTTATGAAGATTTGTTTCTTCTTCTTCTTTTATTGCTTTATCTTTTGTCTCTTTTTTGGATAATTGTGCTTCTTCTTTATTTTCTTTTTTTCCAATAATTGCAAGACAGTTGTCACAATAAAATGGTTTATTAGAATCAGGAAGAAAAGGAACTTTTATCTTCTTGCCACACTTTTCACATTGATAGACATGAAGTTCTCTATTGTCTTCGATTTTTTCAGGAAACTCTTTGAAAAAAGAACTTTTTCTCTTCTGTTCCAATTCAGGGGAAAAACTAGTAACATCTTTTTCTGTTACCTCTTTCTTTTCAGATGTCTCTGAATTTTTTTCTATTTCTCCAATCATTAATTTTTATTATCTACTATGTTCTCTTTAATCATTTTAATTTCTTCTTCTAGTAATTGAGAAAAATCTGGCATTTTATCTTCCAGAAGCTTTATCTTTTCGTCTTCATTTTCTCCGCTCATAATTTCATTAGCTTCATCAATTTCATCGTCACTGATCCTGTCAACAAGTTTCAACATAATTTTATCACAAACAAGATCTGTCATTTCTTGAATAATTTTAGCTTTTTCTTCATCTGAAAGTATTTCTAGCCCTAACTCCTTTATTACGTTCTCACATTTAATTGTAATTTCTTTTTCCATTTTTAAATATTTTTATATTTTAATTAATTAGTACTTTTGCTATATTTTAAATTAAATTCTTTATTTGTCAATCCTCCTTTGTACTATTTCCTCTTCTACTGTTTTTTTACTTCTAGCAAAGATTAATGAACAATATTCCTTTATGTCCTTAGCTCTTTCATAGTCTCCTTTGATGGGAGGATATGTCTTAACGTTAAAAGCCTTAGATATTTGACCATCCATCATCATTTTAATGTAAAAATTAAAATTATCTATATTCATTATATCCTGACTATTAAAAACCGGTTCAAATTCTTTTTGCAAGAATTGAGCGTCTTCTGCTCCAACTCTAAAAGAAACGATTGTTCCAACGTTACCGAAAATACTGTCTCTTATGTTCTCTGGAAGCTGTTTAATAAATTGATGAGACATAATTAGGGCCAATCTGTACTTTCTTGCTTCTGATAATATCGTAGATATACTATCCGTAGCAAAATTCTGGAATTCATCCATGTATAAATAAAAATCCTTTCTTTCTTCTTCTGCTATATTTGCTCTTGAAAAAGCAGCTAAAGATATCTTGCTGGTAATTATAAGCCCCAAGAGAGAACTATTAATGTCTCCTAATTTTCCTTTGCTTAAATTAACTAAAAATATTTTCTTATTGTCAATTATCTCTCTAAAGTTAAAAGAACTTTTTGTTTGGCCTATGATTGGCCTCATATAGTCATTGGATATAAAGTTATCAAATTTTGATGTAATATAGGGAACCATGTTTTTTAAAGAAGCCTCTCCCCCTGCTTGCTCAGCTTGTTTTTCCCAAAACTCTTTAACTAACGTATTCTTGCATTTACTTAACAATCTTCCTCTAAAATTTGCATCTGCCATCACTTTTGGTATCTCCATTAATGTATAAGTTTCGCTTGGATCATCCATCAAAAGCATTAAAGCATTTCTTGTGTATTGTTCAAACATTGGACCACCTGTTTGTTTTAAATCATAAAGCTTATCTAAAATATTAATCATTTCATTAATAATAAATGTTTTCTGTTCGGGAAATCTGGGGTCATATTCAAGCATGTTTAAACCAACCGACCTCTCCATGTTTGAAGGATCAAACAAAACAACATCTTCAATTTTTTCATTAGGTATTTTACTTAAAATTTCATCAACTAGGTCTCCATGTGGGTCCATCAATCCAACACCCCTACCTTCAATGATGTCTTGGATTACCATAGACGACAATAAAGAAGATTTACCCGTTCCTGTTTGACCGATAATATACATATGTCTTCTTCTGTCGTCTTTTTTCATCTTAACGTCTTTTTTCTCTTCTCTGTATTCGTTATAGCCAAGCAATAATCCTTCCTGGGACAAATTGATAGGGGGAGAAGAAACTTTAGATTTAACTCCTTTTATATTTGGTGTTTTTGTTAAAGGTGTTGGAAAATGAAAAATACTTGATAGCTCCTCTGTGCTTAAAATATTCTTTTGAGAAGAATCAAACAATCTAAAGCTATATTTATATATTAAATCATTAAAAGCACCTCCTTTTGTTCTTACTAACCTAAAACCATTTGTTTGAGGAGAATTGAATTGCCCAAAAGAATTAGCCATTTGAGAAAATATGTTTTCACTTTTATCTTTATCTTCGGCGGAAACAACTAGCCTAATGTTTGTTTCAAAAGAATCTTTATTTATTTTATCTTCAAGGATTTTTAATAAAGATTCATCAACCTTTGAAGGAGTGGAAACTTTATCATCATTTTTAGCAGTAAAAGTAGAAATAAAACTTGATGCACCAAAAGCCTCACTAAAACTTTTGCCTTGAGAAACTTCGTTAATAATCATTTTTCCTCTTGCGTGCCAATTTGTTGAAGATTTTTTTATAACCACTTGAACGGCAGCTTCTTCAAGATATTTTAATTTGGTAAATATATTTGTAATTCCAGACAATGGATCTGTCTCCATGTAATTATATGTTCTTATAGGCAAGTAAAAAGGCTTTATTGTCTTCATATATCCACAACAAACATTTTCAGTTGGAGAAAAAATATTATAATCATCGTCTTTATTAATTTGAGCATCAGGATATATACTATAAATTTCTTTCTCAATAAAATTTTCAAATTTTCGAGGACCAGCAACATAAAAAACTATTTCTTCTTTTAGTTTCACAATCTCTAATGCTAACCAAGGATCAACTGAAAAAAAATTTGCTTTTGCTAGTGAAGCAAGACTACTATAAAAATCTTCCATTAATTTAATCCAATCTTTTTCTTTCTTTCCAGATTCTTTAAGCTCCTCACTATTGATATTGCTCATTCTAACTGAAAACAAAACAAAATCTAAAGATTGCTCTACTATTTTAATATCTTTATTTTTTCTTAAAAACATTAAAATTAAGAGCAATGTTAAAACTAAAATTCCTATTAATATGTATTGTCCTAAATTAAGCATTTTTTTATTTTTTCATATAAAATTCTTTTTCTTTTATAGGAAACTTTTCTATTGAATATCTTAGCATGGTTCTCGGCATTAATCGATAATATTTATTCAAAAATATCTTTTCTGCTTCTTTGTCTCTTTTTCCTACCTCCCTTAACATCCATCCAACAGACTTATGAATTAAATCGTGATTATCTTTCAATAAA
>CAZDVN010000035.1:0-4693 GCA_964508955.1 uncultured Candidatus Saccharibacteria bacterium | reverse complement strand
TTGAACAATATCCTGATTATTTAAGAGGGCATAAAGAGAGTATTTTGAAAGAGTATTTACAATGCAAAATTTTATACATAATTTTTGAAAGTAAGCATGCTAATAAATTATCTTTTTTAGGAGGAACATCTTTAAGAATACTATATAACAATGCTCGTTTTTCTGAGGATTTAGATTTTGATAGTTTTGGTATTAATTTAGATGAGATTACTATTTTAGGAAAAATTATAAAAGAGAGCTTGGAAAAGGAAGGATTTAAGGTTGCAGTTGAAATTAAAAATAATAATAATTTTAGAATTAAAATTCGTATTCCTGAATTGCTTTTTGATCTGAATATGTCTCCATTTTTTAATCAAAAAATTCTTATTCAAGTGGATATTGCTCCTAAAATGTTTGATTATGTTCCCGATGAGATAATTTTAAATAAATTTGAAGTTTTTACTAAAATACAAGCAACTCCAAAAGATATTCTATTATCTCAAAAAATTTATACTGCCTTTAATCGCAAGAGAATTATGGGAAGAGACTTTTTTGATATTGTTTTTCTTTATGGGGTAGGAACAATGCCTAATTTTGAGTTTTTAAGTGAAAAGCTTGGTATTAAAAATAATAAAGAGCTTAGAAGTTATCTTTTAGAAAAAACAAAAGAAATTGATTTTGAGTTTTTGGCTAAAGACCTAGAACCATTAATTTTTAATGAAAAAGATAAGAATAGGGTAACTTTATTTAAGAAATTTGTAGAAGATAACATTAATTAATGTAATAGTGTTTTCTCTATTGCCTTTGACTATAGGTTATGACTAAGGGGGACTTCTTAGATGGGATGTATAAGATATTTTTGAAGAAGACAAAGTAATAAAAACAATAAAAAATGCCTGAGGGCATTTTTTGTTGACAATCAAATCAATTTATCGTATAAAGAGATTGTCAGGAAACTGACCAGTTCCTTAACAGAGGAGTGAAAAGAAATGAAAAAAACACTTGGACTGGTAGTTATACTAGTCGTAGCTCTTGTTGCATTTTCAGGATGCACAGGGCAAGGAGCAGACGATGGCAAAGTCGCTGGTAGCGACTATGTTGTCGAATATGAAGGAGGTTTTCTGCAGACCTTTGCAGCCTTCGAGCTCACGGTAACAGGTCCTCCGCAGGACTTATTAGCTTGCATTGAAAAAGGAGGCAAGCTCGCTGGAAGAACTTTTCTGAACAAAGAAAAGTTTTCTGGGGAAAATGCCAAAGTTCAGGTTCAATTAGGAGGTTCTTCTACTTTCTTTGAGAAAAACGATTACAAGATCATCCTTCGCAAGACGGATGAGCTTGGGAAAGAAGAAGGAAAGGTCGTCTATTCACGGAAAGTGAAGCCCTCTCCAGCAAAACTGGAGATAACAGGAACCTGGTTCTATAAGGACTTCATTCCTGGAACAGCAATGACAGTTGAGAACACTGGAGACCTTCCCGGAGAAATTACGGCAATAAAAGTTATTGCCAAGAAGGGGGGGGGAACTTACCCATTGTCCGTTGTAGTTCCTCCAGGAGGGACCAACGTAGTTAAGACGAACATGTTTAGTGTCTCGGACGAAGGGTCAGTTCGTTTTACTCTTATGACTGGCCATTCATATTTTGGCAAGGAATACATCGAAGTGGCCAAATTCGATGGAAAAGTAGGAACCTAACCTAGTTTAAAATAACTAGGTTTTTTTTATTTCTATGAAACTTAAAGGATACTAAAACTTATCAACTTTCGAAATATATATTTTTCTGATATAATCTTTTTAGATGGAAAAAGAAAAAACAATTGAAGACTTGAATAAAAGAATCCTCGTTCTAGAGGACCGTCTTTGACCTTTTGAATAAAGAAAAAAGAATTGCTGAGTTAGGAAAAGAAGTGGAGAAGCCAGACTTTTGGAATGATCAGGAGAAGGCGGTAAAGGAGTCCACAGAACTGGCAGAATTGAAAGAAGATATTACTGTGATTAAGGATTTAAAAAAAAGACTGAATGATTTGTCTGATTTGTTTGAAGTATTAAGTGAAGAGGAAGTCTCTAACGAGGTAGAAAAGATAAAAAAAACACTTAAAGAAAGGGAGGTTGAAATTTTCTTTAATAGCAAGTATGATAAGGGCAACGCAGTTATCTCAATTGATGCTGGAGCAGGTGGAAATGATGCAGAAGATTGGGCAGGAATGCTTTTTAGAATGTATCAGAGATATTGCGAGAACAAGAAATTTAAAATGAATGTTATTGATGAATCTTTTGGAGAGTCGAGCGGTGGAGAAAGTAAGATAGGAATTAAATCAGTTACATTTTCTGTTTCAGGTAAATATGCTTATGGGTTACTTAGAAGAGAAAATGGGGTTCATAGATTAGTTAGAATTTCTCCATATTCCTCTCAGAAGTTAAGACATACTTCGTTTGCATTGGTAGAAGTTTTACCAGAAATAGAAGAAGGTGAGATTGAAGTAAATAGTGACGACCTTAGGATTGATTTTTATAAAGCATCGGGCCCAGGAGGGCAGTATGTAAATAAGAGAGAGTCTGCTGTGAGAATTACTCATGTTCCCTCAGGGATAGTAGTTACTTGTCAGTCTGAGAGACTTCAAGGAAAAAACAAAAATCAAGCAATGAAAGTTCTTTTATCAAAACTTTATCAGCATAATTTAGACTTAGCCGATAAAGAAATGTCAAAAATAAAAGGAGATAAAGTTTCAGCCAGTTGGGGAAACCAGATTCGTTCATATGTTCTTCATCCTTACAAAATGGTTAAGGACTTAAGAACAGATGTCGAGACAAGCCAAGTAGAGAGAGTCTTAGACGGAGAATTAGATCAATTTATAGAAGAAGAAATTAAATTATGATAGAATTTAAAAATGTTACAAAAGAATATCCTCCTAATTTGAAAAAAGAATCAAAGATGGCTATTCATAATGTTTCTTTTAAAGTTAAGCCTGGAGAGTTTGTTACCTTGTGTGGAAGATCCGGCGCAGGAAAAACAACTATTTTAAAACTTATTTCATGCGAAGAAAAACCAAGCGCGGGAGAGGTATTTTTTAATGGGGAAGTTACTAATAATATTAAGAAGAGTGATGTCTATCTTATAAGACAGAAGATTGGATTTGTTTTTCAAGATTTTAAGTTATTGTCATATAAAACAGTTTATGAAAATGTAGCTTATGCTCTAGAGGCTTTTAATTTTAATCCAAAATTAGTTAAAGATGAAGTGATGCAGGTTCTTGAGTTGGTAGGATTAGAATCAAAGATTAATTGCTTGCCAAGGGAACTTTCTGGAGGAGAGAAGCAAAGAGTTTCTATTGCTAGAGCATTGATTCATAGACCAGAACTAATATTGGCCGATGAGCCAACGGGAAATCTTGATCCTTATCATTCAAGAGATATTGCTAAAATTCTTTTAAAGATTAACGAAGCTGGTTCAACCGTTGTTTTATCTACTCATAGCAAAGACATTGTTAATTCTTTAAAGAAAAGAGTTATCACCATTGAAGATGGAAAAATAATAAGGGATGAAGAGGAAGGAGTTTTCTCATTATAAAAAATATGTTTAATTCAATAAGAAAAATAATAAGAAATGGATGGGATGGTTTCTGGAGACAAGGGTTTTTAACTTTTGCAACTTCATTAGTGATATTTATTGCGGTTGTCATAGGAACTTCTTTGTTCTTCTTCCAAGGAGGAATAACTTACCTTATATCAGAGATAGAGAATAAGATTGATGTTTCTGTTACCTTTCAAGAAGGAACTCTCAGGGAAACGATTTTGAATTTTAGGGAAGAGCTAGCATTGCTTCCAGAAGTGAAGACTGTGGAATATGTTTCTCAAGAAGAAGCTTACGAAACGTTTGTGGCAGATAACCAGGACAATCAGTACATGAAGACACTTGAGCTTTTAGATGTTAATCCTTTTCTTTCTACTCTAAGAATTCAAGCAAAAGACACATCACAATATGAATATATATCTGAATACGTGAGAGGAAGTGAATACAAAGAATATATAGAAGAAGTTAATAATTACAAAAGGGGAGCGATGATTGAGGCGCTAAGGAGCTTAACGGAGAGTATTCAATTAATGGGAATATCATTAACTATTTTCTTAAGTTTAATTGCAATTATAGTTACATTTAATACCCTAAGATTAAGCATCTTTTCTCAGAAGGATGAAATTGAAATAATGAGATTGGTTGGAGCTAAAAATGGCTTTATTAGAGGACCATTTTTAGTTCAAGGATTATTATGTGGTTTTTTTGCAGCCGTATTCTCTTTTATAGTTTTTACGACAACATTCTTTGTCATAAACGATGGATTGTTAAATCTCCTTATGGGATTTAATTGTTTGGTATTTTTCAAGCAAAACATTTTAATTATTCTTTTACTGCAATTTTCAATAGGAATGGGATTAGGAATAATTTCATCTTACTTTGCCATTAGAAAGTATCTTAAAAACTAGAAAGTCTTCTTGAAGAAAGGTCTTTTTCAGGGTATGCTGTTTTTGTGTTATTCGGGGGTCGTCTAATGGTAGGACACCAGGTTCTGGCCCTGGCAATTGGGGTTCGAGTCCCTGCTCCCGAGCATTTATATTTTAGAAGATTGAGGAAGAATAGAAGATAATAAAAACATCTCATCTCGAGGTGTTTTTTGATGATTTAATATGAATATTTTACAATAGATTATTATTATGCTATATGT
>CAZDVN010000034.1:0-4913 GCA_964508955.1 uncultured Candidatus Saccharibacteria bacterium | reverse complement strand
TATTAGTAAAAACAAAATTATTCATTTAATTTTACTTTCTTTTGAACTACACGATTTATTTTTTAAAGCATCACTAACATGCTTTTTTATTGTTTCAAATGGTAATTTTTCGATTGGAATTGGTAAGCGAAAACGCCAATTCTGATCTCCTTTCATTTTTTCTGTACCTGGCTTATTAATTCTATCAGGAATTAATAACCAATCTTGAATAGGAATAATAACTACTCGAGCCTCTGAGCTTAAAACCGCATCACGCAAACGTTCAGATAAAATTTTATCACCGAAAGAAGAACACTTAATTCCAATCTTTAGGCAAAGATCTTTCTTTTCTTTCGTGGTTAATAATTTAACGTACCCGACTAACGGCTCGGTATCATGGGTTGAAGTATAGGCATAAGTATTTTTGTCATATTTTTTAATGTTATCATGACGATTTTCGAAGAGCTTATATTTTTCGTTATAAGCAAAACGCATTAATCTAATACCTGGTACTTCCAATTTTTTAATATCTTCTTTTAGTTCCTTTAATCGATCACCGGAATCTTCCACAAAAACCTCTAAGCAATTCTTTTTTGCATATTTAATTATCCGAGAAAGGGCATAAAAACCTGGACCTTTCAAGGTTTTATCTTTCTTTGAATTACTCAAATTTATAGCACCGTAATAATAAAAACCTCTTGCATGATCAATCCTAAGAATGTCGTGAAGCTGAGTAAGGTAGTTAATACGTAATTTCCAAAGTTTAATGATTTTTGACCATTGAGATCGACGTTGCCAGTCATAAAGGGGATGTCCCCAAACTTGTCTACCAAAATAAGCGATAGGAGAATTCGGAAGGCCGGAAACTGATAACATTTTTCCATTAGCCTTTAAATCAAAACATTCTTGATGAGCCCATACCAAAGGACTTTGTAAGGGGATGTAGTAAGCCATATCTCCAATAATCGAAACACCCAGCCTACAGCCCTTGTCTTTAAGCTCAAAAAAACTTTGGTGAAGTCGAAACTGTTCAATTATATGACGCTCATAACTAGTTTCTAATTTTTGACGCCATTTTTTTATAGCTTTTGGTCGACGTTGTTTTATATCAACTGGCCATTTTGTCCAATCATCAGTGTCAAAATAATCACGCAAAGCACAAAAAAGAGAATAATCATCAAGCCAATATTTATTTTTTTTAATAAACACTTTTTTATCTGACTCAGAAACATCACGCTTAAGATCAGACTTTGTCAAAAATTTAGGATTTAATCCGACACCATAGCCACGGTAAGGAGATTGAACATGTAATCGCTTTGATCCAGGAATCAAGTGAGTTTCGCTCAACGGTAATACTTGCCAAGCTGATTGTCCAGTACTCTTAAGCCAATCTAAAAAAATCATTCCGTCTGCAAAAGTTCCATTTTTTTCAAAAGACTGAGCCTTACTTTTTAATGACAATATCGGCAAAGCAGTGCCTATTATTTTTTTAGAAAATTTTGTTTTATCTTTCATCTTTAAACCATAATAACATTTTAGTAAATATCTAACAACCATTTTTTCTATTGGAAAAAACATATTATTTGTGATACAATCATCACATGAAAATATTATTTGTTTGTGCTGAAGTAGCCCCATATGATGCAGTGGGTGGATTATCGCAAGTAACATATTTTTTGTCTCGTTCTCTAAAAAAATTAGGACATGATGTGCGTATTTTTACGCCTCTTTTTGGTTCATCCAAAGGAATTGATTACAGGAAGATAAGATTAGACATCGAACAATTGCAAGTTCCTATTGCAGACAACATTAATGATTCTTTGGTTTGCAATGTTAAATATCTTCCAGAAACTTCAAAAGATGCCGGTATCTACTTTTTAGAAAATAGAGAATATTATGAGCTTCGAGCCAATGTTTTTGGTTACGGAGATGATCATACTCGTTTTGCTTTACTGTCAAAGGCATGCCTTGAATGGCTATTGAAAGAAAAAGAAAAGGGGAATAAGGCTTGGTGGCCAGACATCATTCACTGTCACGACTGGCACACTTCTTATTTTATCGATTTAGCTAAAAATAATGAAAGGTATAGTAAAGTACTTAATAAAACACCTATTCTTCTTACAGTTCATAATTTTAAATACCAAGGAAACTGTGATTACAAGTTTACAGACGAAAAAGATAAAGACAAGGGAACAACTAAATTGGCACCGATAACCTCAAGCGCTCTACAAAAACAAAACGCCTTAAGACGAGGGCTTCTTTTCGCCGACGCTGTCACTACTGTCAGCCCCACTCATGCCGTAGAAGTTTTAACACCTGAATATGCTGAAGGACTAGACGTAACTCTTCATCAGATTAGTAAAAAATTAAGCGGGATTCTTAATGGAATTAATATAGAAGAATTTAATCCGGAAACGGATTCTTTGATTAAAAAAAGATTTTCTAGTAAAAATTTTATTAGAAGTCGCAGAATCAATAAAAAAGAATTGCAAAAAGAATTTTCTTTGCCAGTTGATTTACAAAAACCTTTATTCGCTTTTGTCGGAAGACTAACGTCACAAAAAGGACTTAATCTTTTAATTGAAACATTGCCACATATTCTTAATGAACATCCAGAAGTTCAATTTATTGTCTTAGGAGGAGGAGACGAGAACTATAAAATTGCCCTTACTCAACTTAAAGAAAAATTTCCTGATCAGATTTCTTTACATCTTTCTTCTGATTTTCAGCTCCCAAGAAAAATTTTTGCTGGAGCAGATATGATTTTAATTCCTAGCTCTTTTGAGCCTGGAGGACTTGTAGCTCTAGAAGCTCAACGTTACGGTGCGGTGCCTTTAGTTAGAAGAACAGGAGGACTGATTGATAGCGTCAAAGATTTTGACCCAATGACAAAACATGGCAATGGTTTTTCATTTAAAGAAAAAAACTCGTGGGCTCTTTACGGAGTAATGATTCGGGCAATAACGATTTATCAACAAAAACCTCTCTGGAATAAACTAGTAAGAAACTGCCTTAATCAAGATTTTTCTTGGAATAAAGTAGCAAAAAAATATGAAAATTGGTATTATCAAAACAGCAAGAAAGATAAGCCCTCAATAATCCATTTAATTTCAAAGAAAATAATCAAAAATGAGCATAAAGATTAAAAAAGCCTTAGGATTAAATCCGCATCAAGCATGGTTTGAACAATTTCAAGACACACCAGAATATAAAAAACTAAAAGATCATCCTGTCGCATATTTTTGCGCCGAATATGGAATGGAAGGTAATCTACCTTTTTCTGGAGGACTAGGAATACTGGCCGGAGATACCATTAAGGAAGCAGGAGATCAAAAGATACCAATAGTAGCAATTGGCCTACATTATCACGACAGTATTTTAGGTGCCAAAAATCAAACAAATTTGCCCAATCAAGAAAAATTCATTCCAAGCCAAGCCGACTTAAAGCTTGTTTTGGACATTCATAAAAAACCGTTGCAAGTTAAGGTAATAATTAATGACCATGATGTTTTTGTTCAGGCTTGGACTAAAAAAATTAATGGGATAAATTTGTTCTTATTGGACACAGATATAAATGATAACTCACCAAACGACAGAAAAATAACCAATAATCTTTATGACGGCAATAGGGAAATCGATATTAAACAAAGCATGGTAATCGGTATTGGCGGATTAAAATTTTTGGAAGCCATGGGGATACATTCTGAAACCTATCATATCAACGAAGGACATGCAGCGATGATGATTTTTGAATTAATTTATCAAGAAATGGAAAAGAACAATCTGAGCTTTGAAGAAGCTAAAAAATCTGTACGCCATCGAATATTTTATACCAATCACACCTTAACATCAGGCGGTAATAAAAAATTTGATAATGATATGGTTTCGTCATTACTCTCAGGATACGCTAAAATTTTGGATGTACCAGTTTCAGAATTAATCAAAATTGGCTTAATTCCAAAGTTAAATATTTTTTCTCTTACAATGCTATCTTTACGTATGGCCAGTAATATTAATGCAGTTAGTAAATTACATGCCCAAAGAGCCAAAGAATTCTGGCCAGAATACACAATGGAAAGCGTCACAAATGGAATACATGTTAGAACATGGGACATGCTAAAAAATGACTTGGATGGGGAGGGAAGTCTTTGGACGGCTCATCAAGAAAGGAAGAAAATATTACTTGAATATATTAAAAAACAGACAGGACAAGACTTATCGACAGACCACCTTTTGATTGGGTGGGCCAGAAGATTTGTCCTATACAAAAGACCAATGGTTTTATTCGAAGATATTAAAAAACTTAAGTTACTCGCCGAAAATTCGAAGAAACCAATAAAAATAGTAGTGGCTGGAAACCCTCAGAAAAACCACGAAGAAGGGCTTATCTTGCTTGAGAAAATAAAATTATTATCAAAAACAGGGTTAAAAGATATTTTGGTTGTTTTACCCAATTATGATATCGAAATGGCTAAATTGCTTGTAACTGGTTGCGATGTCTGGCTAAATACACCAATCGTAGGTTTTGAGGCTTGTGGTACCTCTGGAATGAAAGCAGCTTTAAACGGAGTTTTACCTTTCTCAACTAAAGATGGATGGGTTGATGAAATTGAAATGGATGGCAAGGGCTGGTTAATTAAAAACGAAAACACTAATATCGATTTATTGGAGACACTACAAAATAAGATTGTTCCACTTTATTACGAGCGTAATTCCCAAGGAATTCCTGTTCAATGGGAAGAATACATGATAAACTCTAGAAAAATGATTCTAAATGATTTTTGCGCAAGCAGAATGCTAAAAGAATACTTAATATCATATAATAATAAAATATAAATTATGAATTGGTTCAACACTGATCCCCGCAACATTAAAGACATAGAAAAATTAGACGAAATACAGGTAAGATATATTCAAAAGCCCTCCTTAACAAT
>CAZDVN010000033.1:0-5079 GCA_964508955.1 uncultured Candidatus Saccharibacteria bacterium | reverse complement strand
TGATGGAATAGAATATGTTACTTGCGATAATTTATTTAATCTCTTGGAAGGAGGTGAGGTAATAATTTTTATGGGAGCTGGAAACATTTATAATCTCAGCCAAGAGTTCAAAAACTTGCAAGAAAAAATAAAAATGCTATAGTTATAGCATATGGAACTAGTATTTATAATTTTAATGTCTGTTTTCATTTTTAGTGTTTTGTTTTTATATTTCTTAAATAATAATAAGAGTTTAGTTTAATTTACCCCCTAAAGGGGTTTTATTTTTATGAAAACAGCAATATTAGGTCATTTACTTTCAAAAAAAGATTATAGAAAATTGTTTCCTTGTGGAAAATATCTTCCTTTGGGCCTAATGGAATCAATAATTAGCATCCTCCCAGATAGTAAGAAATTTTCTTTAATTTCTCATTTTAATATTTTAGACAAAGAAGAAGGATTTTTAATTGGTATTGCTCTAACTTCTGAGCAGATAATGAAAATGCCAAAAGAAAAAGTAAGAAAAATAATTTTGGCCTCTGTTTTGTATGCTCAAAACAAATTAGGTTGTGAATTAGTTATGCTAGGGGCCTTAACTGCTCCTGCTACTGGAGCAGGAACTTGGTTAAGGGAAAATCCTGAGGTTAAATTAAATATAACGACAGGCAATACTTTTACAGCGGCTATTGCAATTGAAGGAGCAGAGAAAGCGATGAGTTTAGCAAAAATGAACAAAGAAAATATAAGGCTTGCAATTGTTGGAGCAGCGGGTGTAATTGGAGAAGCGATAGCAAAGCATTTCAATGAAAAAGATTATAATTTAATCTTATCAGAAAGAGAAATGGACAGGTTTGAAAGATTAAAGCCTTATCTTAAGGGTGATAAGTATGTTTTGACTGATAAAATTTCTGACATTATTGAGGCAGATATTATAATTACAGCAACGTCTCATCCAGAAGCATTAATTGTTCCAGAGTACTTGAAGAAAAATGCAATTGTAGTTGATGTAGCTGAACCTTCTGATGTTGTTGATGACATAGAAGAAAGAAGGCCAGATGTTATTTCAATAGATGGAGGAAGAGTTAAGTGGAATAAAATTGATATAAAATTTAATTTAGGTTTACCCTTAAATGTTGGTTTTGCTTGTATGACTGAGGCGCTTATGCAAGCACTAGAAGGAGATAGAAATGATTATATCGGTTCTGTTGATATGGAGCACCTAAAAGAAACGAAAGAGTGGGCTTCTAAATGGGGATTTCCAATAGCAGACTTTACTTGTTTTAATAAATTAATTTCATTAGAAAGATTTAATAAGAAATAAAAATATGTCAAAAGTAGAATATAAAGTTCCAGATAGTCGTCCTTGGTTAAAAATGTATGATAATTATGCTCCAACAAGTCTAGATTATTATGATGAACCAATTTTCTATCTTATCGATAGGGTTGCGAAAGAATCTCCTCAAAAAATAGCGCTTAGTTATTTTGGAACAAATATAAGTTACGGAGAATACGAAGAATTAATTAATAAATTTGCTCATGCATTACAGTTAAGTGGTATTCAAAAGGGAGATAAAATTCTTATCATGGCTGTTAATTGTCCTCAATCGCTAATTGCAATGCATGGGGCTATGAAGGCTGGGGCAATTCCAGTTCCATTAAATCCATTATATACAGCAGAAGAATTAAAGTATTTTTTTAATGACCTAAAGCCTAGGATAGTTGTAACACCTGATAGTTTTTTTAAAAACGTAGAAGAAGCAGCGAAAACAACTCCTCAAATTGAAAAAATTATTAGTACAAATATTTCTGATTATTTTCCTCCCATTAAAAAGTTTTTAGCAAGATTGACCAAAAAAGTTCTTGTTGTTGATTGTCCTCAATCAATTAATTTTAAAGATTTCATAAATGTTTCTCCTGATTTTGAAAAAGTAGATATTGATTCAAAAAAAGATATAGCTTTGATGGTCTATACAGGAGGAACAACAGGAGAACCAAAAGGAGTTTGTTTAACGCACTTTAATATGATGGCTAGTGCAGTTTCTATAGATAGGTGGTTCAAAGATGTAAAATTAGAATCTGGATTGTTAGTTGTTCCATTGTTTCACATATATGGATGTGGCCCCATTATTAATTTTGTGGGGATAAGAGGAGGAAAACTAGTAATACAACCAAAATTTAGCACTGCTGAAACATTAAAACTTTTACAAAAAGAAAAAGTTAACGGACTATTTTGTGTACCAGCTATTTATTCTGCCTTTATCAAACATTATCAAGATCATCCCAATGAACCTAAATTAAAAAATGTTACTTTTTGTGCTAGTGGAAGCACTCCAATAAGTTCATATGTTTGGAAAAATATGCAAAATATAATACCCAATTCATATTTTATTGAAGCTTATGGTCTTTCAGAAACTTGTCCAGATGTAATCATGGATCCAGCAAAACCAAGCTATAAAAAAGAATTGGGCTCTGTTGGTATCCCAACGCCTGATGTTGATGTTAAAATCATAGATCTTGAAACTGGAGAAGATTTACCTCCCAATTCTTCTGGGCAAATTATTATTAAGGCTCCATCTGTTTTTCTTGGATACTGGAACAAAGATGAAAAAACTAAAAAGGCTCTTAAAGATGGGTGGTTTTATACTGGAGACACAGGAAGGATGAATAAGGATGGAGTATTTTTCGTAGAAGGAAGAATGGACGATATGATTAATGTTAGAGGAGAAAATGTTTGGCCAAGAGAAGTAGAGCAAGTCCTAGAAAAAAATCCAAAAGTTTTTGATGTGGCAGTTATAGGAGTAAAAGATGAATTTTTTGGTCAAGCAATTAAAGCTTGCGTAGTCTTAAAAGATGGAGCTAGTTCCAGCGAAAAAGAATTAATTGATTATTGCAAAGAATCATTAGTTCCAAGCAAGGTTCCTCACGTTATTGAATTTTTTAAAGATCTTCCCAAGTCAAATATAGGAAAAACTCTTCATGCTCAATTAAGAAAAAAAGAAAATAATAAAAAATAATGATAATACCTTTTCCTATTTATTTTTTGGTTCCTAGTGCTCTCTTGATGATTATAATAGGCTCCTATAGTTGGCTTAAACTAAGGAACAAAGAAAGTTTGCTATTTTTTCTTTTGACTATTTGTCAATCAATTTGGGCTATTTCTACTTTCTTAATGTGGAATGGCTGTGACGCTGATGAAAGTATTGTTTTCTGGGATAAATTTTTATATTTTTTTATATCAATAGTAATTGCCTTACTTTTCCATTTTTCTCTAGAGGTTTGTCAGGTTTCTAAGACCAAAAAAAATAAAATACTTATTTTACTTTCTTATATCCTTGCCATTTTTTTCTCTTATTTGGTTGCAGCAGGTCATTTGATAGGCGGGGTTTTTCGTTATGAGTGGGGGTGTCATACTTGTGCCCAACAACCAGGTCATGATTTATTTTTAATATATATTCTCTTCTTTGTTATAATTGCTCTTAATAATCTTTATAAAACCTTTGTAGAAAAAAAATTGAATAAGGAATTAAGAACCAAAGCACTTTTTGTTTTTATTGCATTCCTTGTTTATTCATTTTCATTAATAGGAATGTTACCAGCATATGGAATTTCTGTTTATCCCTTTGCTTATCTTTTTTTCCCTCTTTTCACAATAATAATTACTTATGCAATAACTGAAAAAAATATATTTATTTCAGGAATAGCAACAGATGTTTTAATTGGTTTTATATTGGTTTTATTTTCTACTTTTTTGTTTTTCCCAGACATACAAATAGGAATACTTGTTAAGATTATTATATTTATTTTATTATTGTTAGCGTGTCTTTTACTTTTAAAACATAATCATGAAGAAGTTGAAAGGAAAAATGAAGCGGAAAAATTAAATGAACTGAAGTCAGAATTTATTTCTATAGTTTCTCATCAATTAAGGACTCCATTGACAGCTATCAGGGGTTATTCAGGAATGCTAAAAGATGAAGATTACGGAGTGCTATCCAAAAAGATTTCTAGTCCCATTGATCATATACATTATTCTAGTATCAGTATGATAAACATGATTAATGGTTTATTGAGTATGGCAAGAATTGAGAGAGGAACAATGATCTTAGAATTTAAGAAATTTTCTATTGATAAAATGATAAATGAATGCATTGATGAAGTTTCAATTAAGGCAAAAGAAAAAAATCTTTATCTGAAATACGTAAAAAATAAAGTAAAAATTCCATTGGTTAATGGAGATGTTGATAAAATTAAAAATGCTGTTTTAAATATTTTGAATAACGCAGTCTTATATACTTTAAAAGGAGGAATAACCATTAAAGCCTATAAGGTTAACTTATCATTCAGAATTGAAATTAAGGATACTGGAATAGGTCTTGAAAAAGAAGAAATAGATAAGCTTTTCGGCAGTTTCTCAAGAGGAGAAAGAGGAATTAATGTGAATACTCAAGGAAACGGTTTGGGATTATATGTTGCTAAAAATTTCATAGAAATTCACGGGGGCAAAATATCCATTTTTTCAGAAGGAAAAGGAAAGGGTAGTACTTTTTATATAGATGTTCCAATTAGAAGCGTTTTTCCTAAAGGTCGTGAGTTTGATTTAAAATAAAATAAAATTATTAAAAAATGAAAAAGATATTAATTATAGAAGATGAAAAAATACTTTCAGAAATGTACCAATTTAAGCTTGAAAAAGAAGGATATGAAACAATGAACGCAATGTACGTTGATGAAGCTATAGAAATAGCAAATAAAAATAATCCTGATTTAGTAATTTTAGATATTCTTTTACCAAAAGAAAGTGGAATAAATTACTTGGTGAAATCAAAAAAATTTGATAACATTAAAAACATCCCAGTTCTCGTTATTTCTAATTTTGATGATAATGAAACTAAAGAGAAATGCTTTGAGCTAGGGATTAGGGATTATTTGATAAAGTCAAATTATGATCCTAAGGAGGTTGTTTGCAGAATCAAAAAAATACTAGAGAGCTGATTGTAACGGCCCATATTCAAACTTTTTTATGAATAATAATATTATTGCGATAATTTTAATTTTTTTGTCTTTTTTCCTTGTTTTTTTAAACATAGGAATAGTTAAATT
>CAZDVN010000032.1:0-5197 GCA_964508955.1 uncultured Candidatus Saccharibacteria bacterium | reverse complement strand
ATCCGGTTATTAATATAAATTTTGTTTCAGGGAAAAGTAATCCTTTCGCTGAAAATTAATAAATACTTAAATGATTTTAATAAAAAAATTAATTGAAAATGGAAAAATAACGAAAGAGACTGGAGAAGATTTGATAAAGAAATTTGAATTATTTGATGGAGAAGAGGGAGAATTTTTAGTTTCTCAAAAGGTGCTTGATGAAAATACAATGTGTAACTTAAAATCAGAAATTTTAGGTGTTCCGTATTTTGAAAAAACAGAATCTCTTCAAATAGGACCTGAGATTACTTCAATAATTCCTGAAGATTCAGCAAAATTCTATAAAATTGTTCCATTAAGGATAGATCAAGACTTTTTAGAGGTTGGAATGATTGACCCAGGAGATATAAAAGCAAAAGAAGTTTTAAATTTTTTGTCAAAGCAAAATAAAATAAAAAATAAAATATATCTTATTAGTCAAAGCTCTTTTAATGATATTTTAAAACAATATAGGGGTATTGAAGAAGAGGTTGGTAAAGCATTAGATAATCTTGAAAAAGAACTAGGATCTGGAAAAACAACCGAAGGAGTAGATTTTTCTACCGATGAAAGTTCTTTAAAGAAAGAAAGGTTGTCCGAAGAAGCTCCGATTATTAAAATGGTAGCGGTTATTTTGAGACATGCGGTTGATGGAGGAGCTTCTGATATTCACATTGAACCGGAAGAAAAACAATTAAGAATAAGATTTAGAATGGATGGTAAGCTTTATTCTTCTCTTTTTCTTCCAATACATACTCATGCAGCAATTATTACAAGAATTAAAATTATATCAAAATTAAGAATTGATGAAACAAGAGTTCCTCAAGATGGAAGATTCTCAGCGAAAATAGATACTAAGGGAATTGATTTCAGAGTTTCAACTTTTCCTACAAAGCTAGGAGAAAAAATCGTAATTAGGGTTCTTGATCCTTACGAAAACCTAAAAACTTATGAAGAGATAGGATTGTCATATTATAACTTGGAAGCAATTAAAGAGTCTATTTATAGACCATTTGGATTGATACTTGCAACCGGGCCTACTGGATCAGGAAAAACAACAACGTTATATTCTATTTTAAAAGAACTTAACAATCCTGATGTTAATGTTGTTACATTGGAAGACCCTATAGAATATTTTATTGGTGGAGTTAACCAGTCTCAAATAAGACCAGAAATTGGCTATGATTTTGGCCAAGGACTAAGGTCTATTGTTAGGCAAGACCCTGATGTCATTATGGTTGGTGAGATTCGTGATGATGAGTCAGCTTCTTTGGTTACGCACGCAGCTTTAACTGGGCATGTTGTTTTGTCAACATTACATACAAACAATGCCGTTGGTTCTGTTTCTAGACTTATGGATATGAAAATAAAATCTTTCTTAATTCCGGCTACGCTAAATGTTGCTATCGCTCAAAGACTTGCTCATAAGCTATGTCCTCATTGCAGAGAAAAGATAAGACCAAATAAAGAGATAGAAAAGATTATAATCAAACAAATGGAAGGTTTATCGGAAGGAATGAGTAAACATTTCACTATGCCTCAAGAAATTTTTGTCTATAAAGCTAAGGGATGTCCCAAATGCAATATGAAAGGAGAAAAGGGAAGGGTGGGTGTTTTCGAAGTATTAAAAATGACAAATGAATTGGAAAAAGTTATTATTGAAAATCCTACAATGGCAAACATTGCACAAGAGGCAAGAAGACAAGGAATGATAACAATGAGGCAAGATGCTTTTATAAAAGCATTAGAAGGATTAATTTCTATAGAAGAAGTTTTTAGAATAACAGAAGAGCAAAAGTTTTAAAAAAAATGAATCATCAAGTATATTTGAAGAGATTGCTAAATTCAGCGATAAAAAATAATGCTTCTGAGCTTTATATTTCCGAGGGCTATTGTCCTGTGATGAGAATAAACAGAAAGTTAGTTTTTTTAGAAAAAGAAAACGTTTTAACTGCAGATAACTCCAAGGGCATTGCTTTTTCTTTAATGACAGAAGGACAAATAGAAGATTTTTTAAGTGAAAAAGAAATTGATTTTTCATATAACTTTGAGGGGAGGGCAAGGTTCAGGGTAAATGTTTTTCAGCAAATGGGAACGGTTAGCGCTTCGTTAAGATTAATTTTAGGAAAGATAAGATCTATTGAAGAGCTAAACTTGCCATCAAGAGTTCATAGGTTTCTTGATTATTCTCAAGGACTTGTTTTAGTTGTTGGTCCTTCTAGCCATGGTAAAAGTTCGACTTTAGCGGCAATGATTGAAGAAATTAATAAGAATAAATCTTATCATATTATAACCATTGAAGATCCGGTGGAATATGTTTTCCAGAAAGGAAAATCAGTTATAAATCAAAGAGAATTGCATTCGGACACAAAGTCTTTTGGCAGAGCAATAAGGTCAGCTCTTCGAGAAGACCCTGATATCATTATGGTCGGGGAGATGCGTGATCCTGAGACTATCTCGGCGACGATTACTGCCGCTGAAACAGGTCATTTAGTTTTTGCTACCTTGCATACAAGCTCAGCAGCTCAAACTATTCATAGAATTGTTGATAGTTTTGAAGGGGCACAGCAATCTCAAATAAGGGCACAGTTAGCAAATTCTTTGATTGGTATTGTCTCTCAAAGACTTATTCCTTCTCATGACGGTGCCCTTGTTCCAGCTTGCGAGATTCTTTTTAATAATCCAGCAATATCTAATCTGATAAGAGATAATAAGATATATGAAATTCCTTTAGTTTTAGAAACTTCTTTAGAGGCGGGGATGATATCTCTTAACAGGTCATTGGCAGAATTAGTAAGAAAAGGTATAATAAGTTTTGAAAATGCAATAAAATATTCAAATAATTCAAAAGAATTAAAAAAAATAATTTAATATGAAATATTCTTATCAAGCAAAAGATATAGAGGGAAATAAAAAGAGAGGAATGGTTGAGGCTAGATCCAAAGAAGATGTGTTAAATTTTTTGAATGGAGCAAATCTGTTTCCCTTAGAAGTTGTTGAACTAGGAAAAGATGGAAGCAGAAACTTAATGAATAAAAAGATTGTTCTTTTCAGCGGTATTTCAATGAAAGATGTCGCAATATTTTCTAGACAACTTGCAATCATGATAGATTCAAATGTTCCTCCAGCTGAAGCAATTGATGCTCTTGGAGATCAAAACAGAAATGTTGTTTTCAAAGAAAAGATATATAAAATTGCACAAGATGTTAGAGAGGGAACTCAACTTTCAAAAGCTTTAGGTAAGTACCCTAAAGTATTTTCTGTTTTTTATGTTAACATTGTGAAATCAGGAGAAGTTTCTGGAAACTTACCTAGTATTTTGGAAAAAGTTGCAGACCATCTTGAGAGTGAGTATGAAATTAGAACGAAGGTTATGGGAGCAATGACATATCCAGCCGTTATTTTAGTTATTTTTATATTAATTTTTGCAGTAATTATGATTTTTGTTGTTCCAGGCTTAACTAAAGTTTTAACTTCATCTGGCCAAGAGCTTCCAATTGCAACTAAAATAATTATAGCAATCTCTGATTTTTTTGTCTCTTATTGGTATATGGCTCTTGCAGTCTTTTTGGGGCTAGTAACTTTTTTTATCAAATTTCCTCAAACAAAAAAAGGAAAAGATATTTTTGATACACTTTTACTAAAGATACCTGTTATAGGAAACTTTTTTAAGAATCTATATCTTACTCGTTTTGCAGAGAACTTTTCTACTCTTATATCTTCAGGAATTGCGATTAATGAAGCAATGGAAGTTGTCGCTGACTTAATAGGAAATAATGTTTACAGGGATACCATATTAAGAGCAAAAGAAAAGGTTGTAAAAGGAGAAAGCATGAGTTTTGTTTTAAGTCAAAGCCCAGAGATTATTTCTCCCCTTTTTGTTCAAATGGTTTCTGTTGGGGAACAAACAGGAAAACTTGACTCATCACTTTCAAACGTAGTAAGATTTTATAAAAGAGAGACAGACTCTTTTATAAATTCCATATCAAGCATTATTGAGCCAGTATTGATCATTGGTCTTGCTTTGATGGTAGGAGTCTTAGTGGCTGCGGTTCTTTTACCAATATATCAAGTAAGCACAAGTGTTCAATAAGTTTATTTTATTGGAATTTTTAATTATAATAGAAAAATAAGATTAATGAATAATAATAACAAAAAAGGATTTACCTTGATTGAGCTATTAGTGGTAATTGCTATTATTGGTATATTGTCAGGTACAGTTATTGTTTCTATGTCTGGAGTTCAATCTACAGCGAAAGATGCAAGAATCAAATCGGGAATAGGTCAGTTAAGAATTATTGGCGAGACATATAAGCATGGAGTTGGACTAGGCTATTCATATGTAGATCCTGACGATGGTGCGAAAAATTTTATCAATAACACGGACCAGGCAACTCAATTGATTGCTGAAGTTAATGCCCAGGGAGGAACTGCTGTCGTAACGTTCATAACAGATGATAAGTGGTGTGCTTCTAAACAATTGACTTCTGATGCTTCACAATATGCATGTGTTGACTACAGAGGATTTACTTCTATCGGAGCGTCAGTTTGTTCTATTAGTTATATTTGCGAATAGTAAAGAATAAAATAAATAAAAACAATAAACATAATAAAAAAATGAAAAACAAAGGTTTTACATTAATTGAGTTGCTAGTGGTAATTGCCATTATTGGTATATTATCAGGAACAGTTATCGTTTCTATGTCTGGAGCTCAGAACTCTGCTAAGAATGCCAGAATTAAAGCTGACATGGATCAATTAAGGTCATCTGCAGAGATATATAGATTAACCAACACTAACTATGGCACCAGTGCTGATAATTTTTCGCATGTAGCAGGTGAAGGAGCTCTTCTTAGGGCTGATATAACTACTGCAGGAGGAGCATTAGTAACAACATGTGACGCATCAGGCTCTGTTTATTGCATGAGTTCTTCTTTGCTGGGAACAACTGAACATTACTGCATGGATAGTACAGGAAAAGTTGGGACTAAGGCATGTGCTTCAAATGCTTGTCCTGATTAATTAAAATATAAAATAAATAAAATAAATAAAAATATGAAAAACAAAGGTTTTACATTAATTGAGTTGCTAGTGGTAATTGCCATTATTGGTATATTATCAGGAACAGTTATCGTTTCTATGTCTGGAGCTCAGAACTCTGCTAAGAATGCCAGAATTA
>CAZDVN010000031.1:0-5506 GCA_964508955.1 uncultured Candidatus Saccharibacteria bacterium | reverse complement strand
AATCTTTTCAGACAATAATACCATACGGGATGGCATTATAACACAATTAAAACATGATAAGCATTGACATTTATATATTATTAACTTATAATTAATATCGACACTGTAAGTGCGTGCTCTTCTCTACAATGTTAGTGGGAGTAGGTCGTAAAAAAAATCAATTATTTAAATCAAAATGGAAAAAAAATTATACGTAGGAAATCTTCCCTACACAATGAACGATGAATCTCTTAAAGATTTATTTTCAGAAGCTGGTGAAGTTACAGCAGCTTCTATTATTATCGATAAATTTTCAAAGAGATCAAAAGGTTTCGGTTTTGTAGAAATGGCTACCGAAGAAGAAGCTTCTAAGGCTAAAGACATTTTTAACGGAAAAGAAATTGAAGGTAGAAAAGTTATTGTTGACGAAGCTAGACCAATGAAGGAAAACAACTTCAGAGGAGAATAGTTTCTAAGCATTTCTCAAAAGGAGCCCTCTTAGGAGGGTTCTTTTCTTTTTTATTTTTTGATGTTATAATGTTTCTATATGATAAAACCAAATGATATATATAAATGTAATATTTGTGGAAATATTGTAGAATTATTACATAATGGTAACGGTAAGCTTGTTTGTTGCGGAGAGTCAATGGAAAAACAAATAGAAAAAGAAGAGGAAGAGGGAACAGAAAAACATATTCCTGTTTTTGAAAAAAACGACAAAACATTTAGTATCTTAGTTGGAAAAGAAATTCATCCCATGGAGGGATCTCATTATATTGAATGGATAGAGGTTTTTTCTCGGGGCAAATCATTCAAAAAATTTTTAAAACCAGGAGATTATCCTTCTTTTGATTTTGAAAATAATTTAGGAGAAGATTTAATTATAAGGTCTTATTGTAATGTTCATGGATTATGGAAATTAAAAATATAATCAATTTTGAAGAATTCGAAAAAATAGACCTAAGGATTGGAAGAATAATTGAAGCAGAAAGAGTGGAGGGTTCTGATAAAATTATTAAAACAGTAGTTGATGTAGGTGGAGAAAGAAGACAAATTTTGGCTGGGATAGGAAAGCACTATTCTCCAGAAAGTTTGATTAATAAAGATATAGTTATCGTAATTAACTTGTCTCCAAGAAAAATAATGAATTTTGAAAGCGAAGGGATGATATTAGCAGTTAAAGATGAGGAAAATCTTTCTATTCTAACAACAGATAAAATAATAAAAAATGGTTCGATAATAAGTTAATTATAAGAAAATGGAAACACAATATTTTGAAAAAGAAACTAGAGCTATTAATCCATTGTTTAAAATTATAACAATTATAGCGATTATTTTTTTGTCTCTTTTAACAATTTATCTTTTTTTTGCTATTCAAAATACATCTAAAGAAACAAAATATATTGGATTAAAGGAAAGCACAATAAATGTTTCAGGAACAGGAATAGTTTATGCTGTCCCTGACGTTGCTTTGGTTACTTTTTCAGCCATAACTGAAGAAGGAACAATTAATAATGCCTTATCTAAGAATAAAGATAAAATAAATAGAGTTTATGATTTTCTTGCAAGAATGAGTGTTCCTGAAACAGACATTAAAAATATTGATTTTAATGTTTATCCCAAATATGAGTGGCAAACAAAAGGCATAGACTTGACTCTTTATCCTTCAGGAAAAAGAGTTATCGTTGGATATGAAGCAGTTGAATCTCTTGAAGTTATAATGAGAGATGATAATGTAATTGGTAAAATCATTCAGGGTTCAATTGATGCCGGAGCTAGTCAAGTTAGTGATCTAAAATTTGTAATTAAGAATGAAGATGAATTAAGAGAAAAAGCTTTGAATTTAGCAATTGAAGAAGCTAGAAATAAAGCTCAAAAAATTGCTTCTTCCTTAGGAGTTAAATTAGGTTCTCCTGTTGGGCTTTTGGAAAATTATGATAACTCTGATTTTGCAAAAAATGAAAAATCAACCATTGGTTCAGGTGAAAAGATTCAAATATTTGTTGGAGAAAATAAGGTAGAATCAAGAGTTAGTATTTCTTATGAAATAAAATAATATGAGCAAAGAAGATATTACATTAATAATAATTATAATTTTCGTTATTGTCGGGGGATTCTTTCTTTTCTCATACCCTGAGGAAAAGTTAGATAAAGTGTCTTCAGATCAAAACGATAGAAAAAAAATGGAAGAAATAAAAATAGAAATATTAAAAGAAGGAGAAGGAGATGTTTCAAAAAAGGGAGACAAGTTAACTGTTCATTATATTGGAACCCTTGAAGATGGAACTAAATTTGATTCTAGTGTAGATAGAGGAACTCCCTTTGAATTTAATCTTGGGTCAGGGCAAGTTATTCAAGGATGGGAGCAGGGAATGGAAGGAATGAAGATTGGAGAAAAAAGAAAGCTTACTATTCCTTCTAATCTTGCATATGGAGAAAGCGGTTCTTCTGGGATAATTCCTCCTAATGCAACCTTAATTTTTGAGGTTGAACTATTGGGAATTAATTAATTTTATGAATGTTGATGAAAGATTAAGAGAACTAAAGGATGAGGTCCTTGCCTGTAAGAAGTGCCCCTTATTTAAAGAAAGGACAATTCCTGTAATTGGGCAAGGAAATCATGAAGCAAAAATAATTTTAATAGGTGAAGCTCCTGGGGCAAAAGAAGACGCAACAGGAGTTCCTTTTTGTGGAAGATCCGGTGAATTTTTAAATGAATTATTCTCTTTTATTGGAATCAAAAGAGAAGATGTTTACATTTGTAATATCATAAAATGTAGACCTCCTAAGAATAGAGATCCTAGTAATTCAGAAATAGATGCTTGCAAGATTTATCTTGAGAGACAGATAGAGATAATTAATCCTAAAATTATTTGTTCTCTAGGAAGATATCCTATGAAATTTATGATGGATAGCTTAGGTTTGTCAGAAGAGATTGAGCCTATTGGAAAAATTCACGGAAAAATTTTCAAAAAAGATAAAATAATTTTTATTCCTTTTTATCATCCAGCAGCAGCTATTTATAATTCGAAAATGAAAGATACATTAAAAAAAGACTTTAAGAAGCTAAAAGAATATGTTGATTAAGGTAAAAGCTTTTCCTTTTTCAAAAAAAGACAAGATTGTTAAAAAAAGCAATGACAGCTTCGATGTTTTCGTAGAAGCAAAGCCAGAAAGAAATATGGCTAATAAAAGAATTATAGAGCTTCTATCTGAATATTTTGAACTATCTCAACACAAAATAAAAATGATTAAAGGATTTAAAAATTCTAATAAAATTTTTGATATTAAATATGATATTTAAAGAACTATTATTAAACAAGGTCCTAATTTCTTGTGGTTTAGCTTGGTTTATTGCTCAAACTCTCAAAGCAATTATTTTAACCTATAAACACAAAAAATTTAGATTTGATCTTTATTCTTTGCCTGGAAATTTTCCTTCTTCGCATAGTGCTACAGTTTCAGCTCTTGCAACTTCCGTCGGAATTATAAATGGCTTTGGCTCATCCTTTTTTGCTATTTCAATAATTTTAGCTTTTTTTATAATATATGATGCTAAGGTTATTAGGGGAGCTTCTGGTAAACAAGCACAATCTTTGAATAGGTTAATAGAAAAATTAAATGAAGGAGATAGCAAAGATATTGACCAATTAAGAGAAATTTTAGGACATAGTATTTTAGAAATATTAAGTGGAGTTATCATAGGAATATTATCTGCTTTTTTTATTATTTAACATGACAGAATTGCCTGAAGATTATAAAAGAGGTTTTAAGTTTTTTTTGGGTGCAAAAGTAGACTTATCGAAAAGGCCCTTGATTCCAAGAGAAGAAACGGAATATTGGGTTAAGGTATTTATTGATGAAAATCATAAAAATATAAAGTGTTTGGATTTATTCTCTGGATCAGGATGCATTGGATTGTCTATTTTAAAGAACGTAGACAGTGCTCATTGTGACTTTGGAGAAATAGAAGATTCTTTTTTGGATCAAATAAAAATAAATCTTCGATTAAACAATGTTGATGAAAAAAGATATAAAATAATAAAAACAAATGTGTTCTCTGGTATAAGTGAAAAATACGATTTTATTTTAGCTAACCCTCCGTATGTTGCTGAGAATAGAATTGATGAGGTTGGTGAAGACGTTAAAGATTTTGAACCAGAGATAGCTCTTTACGGAGGAGAAGATGGGTTGAAATTGATAAATGTTTTTTTGCGAGATGCAAAACATTATTTAAATGAGGGAGGGAAAATATTAATGGAGTTTGATGAAGAACAGAAAGAAGAAATAGAAGAAATTGTTAAGAATTCTTATTCGGATTATAATTTCTACAAAGATCAATTTAATCGTTATAGATTTATAAAAATAAAAAAATAATATGTGGGAGTATATTTTTCTTGGAGCATTACAGGGGATATTTGAATGGATACCAATCTCAAGTGAGGGAGTTTTAACTCTTTTCTCAAGTCTTTTGGTCTCTGATATAAATAGTATTGATTTTTCTTTATTCCTTCACTTAGGAACAATGCTTGCCATTATTATTTATTTTCGGAAAGAGTGGGTTGATTTATTCTCAATGAAAGATAAAAAATTATTCAGATTTTTTATTATTGCTTCTTCTGTCTCATTAGCTTTAGGGTTTATCCTTTATAAAACAATGGGTAATATTAATATTGGCTCCGGTCTTTTATTTTTAATGGGAGTAGGGCTACTTTTAACTTCTTTTTTCCAGAAAAAAAATATTAAATTAAAAATAAGCGATGATTTGTCTTCTTTCCTTGTCGGTTTACTACAAGGGATAGCAGTTATACCTGGAGTTTCTCGTTCTGGTTCAACCATATTCGGACTATCTCTTAAGGAAAGTGATCCTTCAGAAATATTAAAGAAGTCTTATTTAATATCTTTGCCCGCAGTGGCGGCATCCTCTGGATATATATTTATTAACAATCCTTCCATGTCATCTTTTCCATGGTTAGCTCTTGTCTCCAGTTTTATTTTTGGAATAATTTCTCTTAAAGTTATTTTAGATTTTTCTAAAAAAACTAATTTTTCAACTCTTACTTTAGTGTTTGGATTACTTTGCCTAGCTGGCGGATTAATTGAATTTTTAATTTTATGATAAGTGAAATTTTAAAAGAATTAAAAAGCAAAAGGAATAAAGAGCAGTCTCTCGTTCTTGCCCGTTTTTTTAAAACAGGGAAAGGAGATTACGGAGAGGGAGATATTTTCTGGGGAATAAAAGTCCCAACACAAAGAATTATTTCTAAAAAATTTAAGGATGCTTCCCTTGAAGATGTTAAAATGTTAATTAATAGCGAAGTTCATGAAATTAGGCTTACAGGCCTTTTTATTTTGATTGAAAAATATGAAGAAGCTTTAAATAAAAAAAAGATATTTGATTTCTATCTTAGAAACAAGAAAAAAATAAATAATTGGGACCTAGTTGATTTGTCTTCTCCTAAAATAGTAGGAAATTATTTATTAAACAATAAAGAAGAAAGAATAATATTATATTCTTTGGCAAGGT
>CAZDVN010000030.1:0-5511 GCA_964508955.1 uncultured Candidatus Saccharibacteria bacterium | reverse complement strand
AATCCTTGTCTTTTCTTTCTTTCTTTTTTTCTTTAAAGCGGGCCATGCAACAACGATAAATTTTTTGGCAATATCTAATATTTACCAAAAATTCATTGTCATATTTATAATCATCTCCTATAGAACTTTTGTCCTCTAGGAAAATTTCGTCCATCCAGCCATAAATTTTCTGATCAATTTCTTCTTCATCCATATTAACCTCACACATTTAAATGTTCCTTTTCTAGCATACCATCTTTTAACTTTTTGTAAATAGCTTTACTTTTATATAACGCACTGTTATTCTAATCAAAGATTCCCATAATTAAGTTCTTAAAAAAACAAAATAATGAATAAAAATATATGGATAATCCTAATTATAATTGTTGTTATAGGATTTATATTCTTTTTAGGTGCTAGCAGTGACAAAAGCAATGCTCCTGAAAAGGTTGCAGAGGAATGGATAATAAACAACTCTTCTACGTATATCTTTGATGGAAGCAATTTGAAACTATTGAGCATTGAAAATGGAACTGAAGAAAATGAACATATTATTTCCTTCACTTTTAATTCAAGTGCTGCAGGATATGGAGATAGAACAGGAGAAGTTTTAGCTCAAGTAATTACTCCTCATGAGATAAGATTGGTGGTAGAAAATGGAAAAATTACTGAAGTTAAAGAAGCTATAACAGATGGAGTTTTTAACGAAATAACAAAAAAAATGATAAACATCGTTTATCAAAAAGAAGAAGTTAAAATATATTTTTTAAATATTAAAGGAGATCAAGAAGAACTAGTTGAAGTTGAGAGACATATTTCTCTTGTCCCAGGACTCTCTCTTCCCCACCTTAGCATTATAGAACTTTTAGATGGCCCTTCTTCTGAAGAGACTGATAGTGGAATATTTTCAATGATAAACCCTGGAACAGTAATGAACGAATTAACCCTTGAAGAAAAAACTATTACAATTGATTTTAATCAAAAATTGCAAGAAAATGTAGCTGGGTCAGCCACGGTTATAGCGATAAGAAACCAAATAGAAAAAACGTTGATGCAGTTTGATTATATTGAAAAAGTAGTAATTTCTATAAATGGAGAAAGTGAAAAAATTCTTCAACCATAGGTTTATTTTCTTTCTTTAAGAAGTATCTCTTTTTTAATTTCCTTGCCTTCTCTTGAAATTATTATTTCTATGCTTTCTCCTATAGAGCAACAAGAAAGAACATCGTTCAAGGAATTATCTTGGGTAATTTGCTCTCCATTAACTTCTAATATAATATCATACTCTTTAATCCCTGCTTTATCAGCGCTAGAACCATTAGCCACTGCAGGCTCTCCAAACATCTCCCTAACAATCAATGCTCCAAAGTAACAATCTATTTTATTAGACTTGGCTATTTGTTCGTTCAAAATAACATATTTTACTCCCAGGTATGGTCTTTTGATTCTTCCTTCTCTTCTAATTTCCTGCAGGTCTTCTTTGATTGAATTTATGGGCAAAGCAAAGCCAATATTTTGTGCTCCCATTACCATCGCTGTGTTTATTCCAATAACCTCCCCCTTCATATTAACTAAAGGACCTCCTGAATTCCCTGGATTAATTGCTGCGTCAGTTTGAATAAGGCCCCTCAAGCTTGTCATTTTTGGATCCATCTCATTTCCGTTATGCGCTGTTATTTTTCTGCTTAATCCAGAAACTATTCCTGAAGAAAGAGTATCCTCAAATTCTCCCAATGGATTGCCTACAGCTATTACTGACTCTCCTAAATCAACTTTGTCAGAATTAGCTAATTTTAAAAAAGGAAACTTCTTTTTATCTTTAATTTTAATAATAGCTGTATCTGTCAATGGATCTCTTGACAAAACCTTTGCTGGATATTTATGATCCGGATCGAATATAACAGTATATTCTGCATCATCATCCTCAACAACGTGATTACACGTTAAAACGTATCCATCCTCAGAAACAACAAAAGCTGAACCACCTCCTATTTTTGTTTTTTGTTTTTCAAAGTTTAATTTTTTAGGGAAGGCTACTTTTTCTCCTTTGAAAGGAAGAAAATAAAATTCCTCTATTTTTGGTAAATCTTTTGAGGCTATAATTGTTATTACAGCAGGACAAACCTTTTTTGCAATTTCTACTATTGGTGATTTTTTCATGATTTAAAAAGATTATATCATATAAGAAAATTGAAAACAACAAGCAACTATGATATTATTTTCCTGTATCAGTCCCCGTAGTTCAATGGATAGAACAAGAGACTCCTAAGCTCTAGATAAAGGTTCGATTCCTTTCGGGGACACATTTTAGGGCCCATGGCTCAATTGGTAGAGCGCTTCCATGGCATGGAAGAGGTTAGGAGTTCAAGTCTCCTTGGGTCCACCAATATTAACCTCTTCCCTTCTTTGCCTTGTTAATTAGAAAGAATTAATTATGATTAAATTTTTTCCTTTATTGTTTTCAATTTTTAGATTTGAAAAGTTTCCTTTTTCGCTTCGCCATTCATTTGAAAATCCCCATCCATTCCATTTCCAAACCGCAACATAATTTCCGCTACACTTTTGATTTTCAGAATAATCTCCCTCGATTACGATCAAGTCATTCTTTCCATCATTATCAATGTCCTCAATTTGAAATTCACAATTTGGATTACTGAGATTGGAAGACCCCCAGACTTGTTCCATTTTATCATCAATAAAATTGTAAACAAAAAAATGATTTTTAACACTCATATCATTTTCTTCAACCCAAAAAGGTTTTGAGGAACCAAAATTTCCAGCTTTCCACAACGATAAATTAATGTTCAAAATTCCGTCATTATTAGAGTCAGCAATAATAAAATCATCTATCCACCAATCATTTGGAGACTGCCAAACAATTTTTGAATTCTTTGTGATTGTAAGTAAACCGTTTTCCAAGGAGCACTCTTCAGTAATGAAATCATTATCTAGGTCCATTATTTCTTTTTTTGAAACAACGTCATCAGTCTTGTAATTTTCTGAAGAAATCATGGATTCCGAACTTTTTTCAAAAGTATTATCATCTCCAAAAAAATAACTAACTCTTTCTAACGAAGAAACATCTAAAAATTCTTTTTCGTCAGAAAATTGGCTACCTGATATTACTTGATTTTTAGAAGAATTAAAATAATAAATACTACTTGCGGTAAAAACAATTAAGAGAAAAAAGCCTAATATTATCCAAGTATTTTTTCTTTGCATTCATCTTATTTTGCTATAAATTCATTTGTCCAGTTTGGCAATTCTGGAGCTTCATTAAAATTAAGTAATTTTCTCCACTTTTTATCAGTCAATCTGTCTGACATTGGCCACATAAATTCATAATAGGAATAAACTCCACCCTTCGCTATCTTAAGATTGCCATCAACGGGAACAACAGCATAGATTTCAAAGATTTTTCCTGTTCCCACTTCTAACACTTGGCCGTTTGGGTCAGTAGCAACATCAGCAATAATAGCAGCTGGGTTTTCATTTAAAAATTCTCCTCTGCTTGATTTTTTATATTCCGGTTCATCCTTGTTAATTTCTATCCATAAGTGCTCTAATTGCCCTCCATACGATCGGATAAGCTCATATTCTTCATCTGTTAGGCTTTCGTTATTCAATTCTTTCTCTGATATTATTTTAAGTGACATCGCAAGCTTTTCCATCTTATTCAAATTTTCCTTCATGCTTAAGGTTAGTAATCCACGCTCCTCAAGACCTTCGCTTGTCATTTTAAGAAGAGAAGCAAGACGTGCATAAACATAAGGACTTGGTTCAACATATCCCCTATCATCTTTTTCAATAGGGCCTGGTCCTCCGCCTCCCATCTCAGCATAAACTTGTTTAGCGTAAAGGATAGTATCATGTTTTAATTCAGACCAACTTCCTAAATATGTATTAAGGTCTTTTCTTTCCCAAGCAGTATTTTGCATAAACATTGGATAACCTTTTGTTTTTTCTTCTGTAAGAGGTTGAAGCTGATATAGCCAACCCCAATACAAATTCTGCGTCCATGTTTCTATGGGTAGTTCAGAAACATATGATTGCATTTTAGAAATGTTCTCAGGATAACAAGCATACTCCGTTTCCCCTTCTTTTTTCAAAATATTAAAAGCTTCCTTCGATCCCATAGCCGCTGGAATATCTAATCCTTTTGGTAGCATTCTCCCATCAGCGAATGGAGCGTTTGCACAAGATTGTCCCTTTGGTCCAACTTCCCTAGCAATCAATCGTTGAAAAATAGCAGCATCAATTGTAAAGCGCTGTCCCATAAATCTAAATCCTTTTATTTCTTCTTCTCGATTAGGCTGAATATCTGCATTGAAAATTGGCATTGAGTTTATTTGTGGTGGGGCAAGTGTTTTGGTTGTTTCAATAAATGATACAAGCTTATCCTTGTCACTTAATAATGACTCAACCGTTGCATTTGATCCGTAAGTATTATCAACTAAGTCTTTAAGTTGATAATAAGTTACATCATCACTTTTTCCTACAAAAAAGTTAATTGGTTCGTAAATTTTATTCCAGCTTTTTTGATTATTTTCTTTATTCAATGCAAGTGTAATTAAAATTCCTGATTTTACTTCATCGTCGTATCGAAATCGGAAAGTTAATCTACCGTACCACATCATTGATTTAAAATAGGCCTTTAGTTGTTCTGTTTTATCATAATGTCCGCGAGGGATATATTGCGAATAATCTTCCTTTAAAGACGCTAATGGTTGTAGTCCTTGAGGAGTATCAAAAATTGTATCCTGTCCACTACCCATGCTCATTACCGGAGACTTTGATATGCCCTGATGAGCTTCAATAAGCTCTAACTCTTGATTAACTTCATTCAAAACAATTGAAGGAATAATCACTGATGGATCCAAAAGTTTACTCCCAACTGCGAAAAATCCAACATTTCTTTTTGCAGCATTTTCCCACTCTGTCCCCTTTAAGCTTTTGTAATAGCTTAATGCTTCAGAAAGCATGCTAGCGTTAAGTTGTTTTAATTCTACGGCAAGTTTTTCTTCCTCTAATTGTTTAAGCAAAAAATCAAACATTAGATGATAATTATGAAGTATTGAGTCAGTGGTTATAAAACTTGGTGTATATGAATATCGGTTTGATTCGTAAATAGGAAAAAATTCATCGTGATAAGAAGGCTTAACCATGAAGGCATTCTTGACTAACAATTTCTTTGCCTCATCAGAAAAGACAAAATAACTTGCATTTGTAACATTGCTCAAGTTTTTTTCAACAAAGTAGTCTGGAATTTTTGGACTTATATTTACAGGCACTTCATCATAGGTAGCAAACTTAGAAGCTATTGCAACAGCAGGCCTATAAGCATCATCTGCAATTTTCTTTATTTCCTCTTGTTCAGATTTTGGTAATAATAAAAAAACAGCTAAAATAATAATTAAAATAACCCCTAAAATAACCCAAAAGTTTTTCTTAGGATTTGATTCTGGCATAGTTGATGGCGCTTGATACTCCCCAGTCGTTGGATTATTAAGATTTTGGTTTTCCATATTTTTA
>CAZDVN010000029.1:0-5843 GCA_964508955.1 uncultured Candidatus Saccharibacteria bacterium | reverse complement strand
ATTTTTTTAAATTAAGTTGTTATATTAGTTTTATAATAATAAAAAAATAAAGAAAAATATGACTAAAGGGTTTATGGGTAATAAATGGATGATCTTGTCGATAATATTAGCAATTACTTCGATTGTTCTTCTTGTAATGGTTTTACCATCATCAAATGCTTCTCCTCAGAAAGCTGCCGAGATGACAATTAACTACATTAATACAAATATTTTGGAAGAAGGGATTGAAGCTAAATTAGAAAGCATTGAGGATGAAAAAATTGAAACTTTGCATAGAATCAAAATAAGCATAGATGGTCAATCTTTTGATTCTTTTATAACATCAGACGGAAAATATCTTTTTCCTGATGAGCCAATTGACATGTCAGAAGAGATAACACCCGAACCTCTTCCTGAGATGTTGGAAAAGGATTCTGTTAAGCTTGATGGTGGATTTACTGAAATAACAGATCTTGACTTGTGTCTTGAAAATGACAAGCCAATAGTCTATTTCTTTGGTTCTGATGGTTGTTCTCATTGTGCATGGCAAAAACCTGTAATATCTGAAGTAGTTGCCCAGTTTGGTAATAACATTTCTTATCGTGAGAATTTTGATGGTCAAACAGATATTGATATTCTTATGAAATATGGACAAGGAGCTATTCCTACAATAATAGTTGGTTGTAAGTACTATAGAGTTGGTTCTGGAGAATTAGACGGAGCAGAAGCAGACAAAGAGACTCTAAAGAATATTATTTGTATGGCTACAGGAGGAAATCCCTCATCAGTTTGTAACTAAATAGACAACAAAAAACTCCGCAGTAATGCGGAGTTTTTTTATTTGCTGAACTACTTTAGTTCTATTGTTGCACCTGCGTCAACGAATTTCTTTTTAATTTCTTCTGCTTCTTTCTTTTCAACCCCTTCTCTGATTACTTGAGGTTCAGTTGCCACAGCGTCAACTAAATCTTTCGCTTCTTTCAAGCCTTTTTGAGTTAAATCTCTTACAACCTTGATAACTTCAATTTTCTTTTCTCCTGTGCCAGTTAAAACTATATCAAAAGAAGATTTTTCTTCTTCAGCTGAGGCTGCTTCTCCCCCTGCTGCTGGAGCAGATGCCATCATTTGAGGAGCTGCTGATACACCAAACTTTTCTTCAAGAACTTTAACTAATTCAGATAAGTCTAGAACCGACATTTTTTCTATTTCCTCTACTAACTTTTTGAATTTCTCAGGAACTTCAACTTCTTTTTTTTCTTCTACTTTTACTTCTTCTTTTTCCTCTACCTTTGGTTCAACCTTTACTTCTGTTTTTTCTTCTACTTTTACTTCTTCTTTTTCTTCTGCCATTTTATTTCTAACATTAAATATCTTAATTAATGAAAATTATATTTTTATTAATTGAAGTAAATTAACGTATATTATTTTTATTATTATGCTTTCTGATCTCTAATCTGAGAAAGTGCAAGGACTAACTTTCTTGTATTCCCAGAAAGGACTCCTACTAAATTTGTTGCTGGAGCCGACAATGTTCCAACAAGCATTCCAAGTAGTTGTTCCTTGCTTGGTAATTGAGCTAATTTGATGATATCGCCTACCTCGTAAAATTTATCTTCTAAGAATCCCCCTAGGATTTTTACCTTTTGATTTTTTTTAGAAAAATCATAGGATATTTTACTTGGAACAATCTCATCTTCATAACCGAATACCATTGCTACCTCTCCTTCTAATTTTTTAGGATCGAAGTCGATATTTTTACTTTCCAAGGCAAGCTTCATAAGACTTTTCTTGGCTACCTTTACCTCGCTTCCTTTTTCTTTCAAAGCTTCTCTAAATTCAGTTAATTCTTTTACGTTAACTCCATCGAATTTAACGAAAACAATAGACTTCTTTTTTTCAATACTTTGTTTTAAATCAGAAACAATGTTTTGTTTTTGTTCTTTGTTTAAAGCCATATTTATAATTTAAAAAAACTGTGCTTCCACAGATAAAAATAAAACAGGGATTTGTTTTATCCTCGGCAGGACTTATTGTGTGCCTGCTATCTATGGAATAAATGATTATACTTAGATTTTACCTTTTTTTAACTTTTTGTCAATGTTTTTGATATTGTTTCTCCGAATTCTTTTGATGCTTCTGGGTTTCTTCCGGTGATAATGTTCTTATCTACAATAACGCTCTTCTCTTCGTATGAGGCCCCCCTTTCTTCAATATGAGCAATAGGTGACTTATCCATATTGGAAGACCATACGGTGGCGTTTACACCCTTTAAGACGCCTGCGTTTGCTAGGATGACAGGAGAAATGCATATTGCAGCAAGTATCTTTCCTTTTTCTATGCATTCTTTGCAAATATCATATGAAACTTGATTATCTAGTTTTTCTAGTGCTCCCCCTCCTCCAGCGAAAATAATTCCATCAAAATCATTAATATTTAATTTATCGATTATGATATCAGCAATGGCTTCTCCTCCAAGCCTACCAATAGCATTCTTTTCATCACAAACCGTCATAACTTTAATGTTGTTATTCTCTAACGTTTCTTTTGTTATGAAATATTCTTCGTCTCTAAAGTCTTTAGAGGCTATAATTATTGCAACTTTTTTGTTCATAATAATATTGATTTTTATGTTTTATTGTTTTATAAAGTATTTATGCCAATCAGTAAGAATGGTAGAATCTCAACTAAGGAATATCTTGAGAAAGGAAGAAATGTTCCTTCACAATTTAAGAAAAGAAAAGGAGAACAGCCAAGAAAAAACCAAAAAGAAATTGAGGAAATTTACAATAATTTTCCTCACAAAAAAACAAGATAGAATATCTTGTTTTTTATAATTCTTACTTCTTTGTAATTTTCTTAGGTTTGGGTTTTGCTTCTTTAACTATGTTTTTCCAGTTCTTGCGAAGATCTTCAACAACTGCCTCAAGCTCCTCTTTGTCTATGTTCTTAAGCTTACTGTATTTTTCTGAAACTTCATCTACTATTTCATGATAAATTGGTTCTGTAACTTCTTTTACCTTCTCGAATTTTTCAATTATTTCTCCTTTCATTTTAATTGACCATCCGCTTATCTTTTTGCGATTAGTTTTTCCCTCTGGTCCGAAAAGAAGATATGCTGCAACAGAAGCTGCTGCAATTCCTACTCCTATTCCTACTGCTGCTCCAATAGCAGATTTTTTCTCTGGTTTTTTTGTTACCATTTTTTTATTTATTATTAATTGTTCTTATTTGTTCTTTAATTATAATATTTTTTTATCTTGATTGTCAAATTATTATATTTTTTGTAAAAAAAACTATCTTTAAGTTTAAAGATAGTGTGAGTGTGTTGGCAGTTTATAGTCTTGCTGGACTTTTTGTCGTTCGGGTTAAATAATTTTACAAACAGACAATGTCTTCCATGTCTGTTTCGTCAAAATCCGAATTCAAGCTCATCTTTTGCTCGTCAATCGCAAGCATTAGCTTGCGTATGTTCCGAGCATTCTCAGAGTTCAGACCGTTTATACCGATCTCTTCTTTGTACTCCGAGAAAACACAAGCAGATGCCTCGGAGAGCTTACCGCTCTCCATTGCGTACTCGTGCCCCAGGTCAGTTCCCTCTACCATTTTTCGAGCAAGGATCAGCTCGCTCTTTCTTAACTTCCATATTTTCATTTTTCTCTTCCTACCCGCATTTCGCAGGTATCAACACTATAAAACACTATCTTTAAAATGTCAAGGGCTTGATTGTGGAAAACTATTGGTTAGAAAATAAGTATAAAAAAAGAACATTTTTATTATGTTCTTAAGAGATTACTCAAAAGTTTTTTTAAGAACTTCCAAAGAAATTATTTCAAAAAACTTCTTCATCTGTTGTTTTTTCTCACCAATTTCCTGGGCATTACTTTCTAGTACCCAGTTGATGGTTCTTTTGTCGAAGGCTCCAAGCCCTTTTTTCTCGAAATATTTTCTTATGAGTCGAAGGGCTATTCTCTCCATCTCTCTCTCAGTCATTTCTATCTCTTCCATTTTTTTACCTCTTGTTCTTTTGAGCAATTACACATTAAAACATTTTAATTATTTTGTCAATCCTAAAATAGAGAAAATATTTAAATAGCGATTTGATAGCTTGCAAGTTCGTAAAATTTACCTTTCTCTTTCATTAAGGAGTTGAATGTTCCTGTTTCAATAATTTTACCATTTTCAAATACAAAAATTCTATCAGCCTTCTTGATGGTTGATAATCTATGAGCAATAACAATTGTTGTCTTGTCTTTAATTAAATTAGATATGGCTAATTGAATTTCGTTTTCTGTCTTTGCATCTAGTGCTGAAGTTGCTTCGTCTAGGACAAGTATAGGAGCATCTTTTAAAATAGCTCTCGCAATACTTAGTCTTTGTTTTTCTCCTCCTGAAAGTTTTGATCCTCTTTCCCCTATAACTTGATTTATTCCTTCCTTGCTTCTGTCCAAAATATGTGAGATGCGAGCTTTTCTTAAAGATTCCTCTATCCCTTCTTCTGTTATCTCCTGCTCATTATCAATTTTTAAGTTATCCAAAAGACTTGCATTGAAAAAAGTGTTTTCTTGAAAAACAATAGCAATATTTTTTCTAAGAGATTCAATGTTTATTTTTTTAATATCTAATCCATCAACCAGAATTTTTCCTTTTTTAGTTTCATAAAATCGAGAGATTAAATTAGCAGTAGTTGTTTTTCCAGAACCGGTATGTCCGACAAAGGCGATCATTTCCCCAGAATTTATCTTAAAAGAGATATTATTAAGAGCGTCTTCTTTGTCTCCATATGAAAAAGAAACATTCTTAAATTCTATATCCCCCTTTAGCCTTCCTACTTTTATGGCATTATCTTTATCAACTATTTTTGGTTTTTGTTCCCATATCTCAAAAAAAGCATTTATCTTTTCTTTTTGCCATAAATATTCAATTATATTCCAGAACATGGAATTAAATATGCTAATTAAAATATTGCTAAATCCTAAAAACATGACAATGGTTCCAAGGGATATTTCATTTTTAGTAAAAAGGTAGCTTCCAGATAGAAAAACTAATATGCTAAGAATAAAGCCAACACTTCTAGTGACACCATTAATGAATCCCCACCACCTAATAGCTTCTTTTTGTTTAATGTAAGCGTATTCCCTTTTTTGGCTAATTTTTTCTATTATCTTATCTCTTAGCGTAAAGCTTTTTACTAGAAAAATATTACTAATAGAATCATAGGCTATCCCTGATAATTCAGACCATTTTTCGTCTGAAATTTTTTGAGTTTTAGTTGTTTTATTGATTCCAAGAGCAGAAAAGAAGATTAAAAGAGGTAAAGATCCAATAATGATTAATGCCATCTTAAAGTTTAAATAAAAAATGACTGGGATTAATATTAAGATTATAAAAAAATTAACTAAGATATTACTAAAAAACCTTAGCTGCAGAGAGTAAATATTATCTAGTCCTCTCTCAAAGTTTCTAACAATAGTGCCGACTTTTTTATCTTTAAAAAAATTAATAGAAAAACCTAGTATTTTATTAAATGTTTTTCCCCATAAATCATAATATATTTTATTAGCTAAAATAGATGAGGAATAGGCTGAAAAAACTTGTATGCAAACATTAGAAATGACAATTGCCCCCCACATTAAAAATATGCTCATTATTCCCCTTAAAAAGTTTTCTTCGCCTTGGAAATTAAATAAGCTGTCAATAATTTCTCTAAAAAAGAAAGGCTCAATAATAATTAAACATGACAAAGCAAAGCAAGCTACGATTACAATCGAAGCTAATTTCTTTTCACGTGATATAAGTTTTAAAGTTTTTAAATATGTCTTCATTGTGTTCTTTAAATGTTTCCATCTATTTCATAAAAAAAAGAA
>CAZDVN010000028.1:0-6076 GCA_964508955.1 uncultured Candidatus Saccharibacteria bacterium | reverse complement strand
TAATTGGCTAAGAGTAAATAAATGAATAAAAAATATATATTAATAATTATATCGTTTTTAATTTTGCTTTTAATTGTTTTATTTTTGTTTTTAAGCGGGAATAAAGAAGAAGTTAAAATGGGTCCTGTTTCTTTCGATAGTTTTGAAATAAAGAAATTAGGTAATGATTCTTTTGTTGAAAATGAAAAAGCTGGTCTAAGATTTATGATTCCTCAAGGTTGGGTTGCAGTTAATGATAATTTAGCTGGTTTTTCAATGAAAAGTGAGGATTTTATTCCTTTTAGAGAAATGTTTTCTTCCGCTTCTGTTCCAAAGCAGGGATGTTGGATTGGTGCTTCTGTTAAATTTGAGAAAGAAGGAAGCAACTACGATTTATTCTATAGTGAAATTAAGAATTACATTGAAAATCCAGAATACATGGAAGCAATGAAAAGTGATAATCGTGGGTATGAATTGCTAGAGGTTGACGGAAAAAAAGCATTAAAAGAAGCTATTATTAACAATACAGACAATGTTGGGGAGGCTATTTTAATATGGATTCCCATTGATAACAAAGTCTATTTGTTTGAAGCAGATATCTTTGGAGAAAACCAAAATCGTTGCAGGGAAGAGTTTAATAAATTTTTGAGTACAGTTTCTATTACAAAAATATGAAATTTCAAAAATTAATATTTCCATTATTACTTACTTTATCGTTAGTAGTTTTTTGGATTGCTCCCCAAAAAGTTTTTGCGGCTGATACAGAATATCAAATGCTTTCAACCTGGGAAGCAAAAAAAATGATTGAAAAATATCCTAAACAAATATTTAATTATTGGATAGACAAAAAGACCTCTGGAAAAGGAAACTCTTTAGAATTGACAACCCTATCTCTTCTTAAAGAAATGATTCGTTTGGATGTTTGGGATTATGCTTTAAGTGAATTACCTCTTGATGTTTCTTTTAATGTAATCAAGCAATCGTTTGAATTATCTAAAATTATTTTATCGGGTGATGTCTCAGGAATAATTCAAAAAATAGAGGGAGAAAGTGTTAAAATTGCTGTTAAATACCTCACAGATTATTTTTTTGAAAATCAACTTAAGGTTTCAATCGGTGCTATCGAATCTGAGTGTAGAACGTCTTTTGGAAAAACAAAGGCCGTGGTCCAATATATTATGACCTGGAAACCAATTGATGAAAAAAGGGGAAAGATAGTTATAAGAATATATTCTCCGAATAAAATAGTTCCTCCAAATAGCTATAAAGGGTATGGTCTCGTAGAAGGTTTTTCTAACGAACTTAGGGCTGGAGAAGTTATCCCTCCTTTTATATCTGAGATAAGTGGGGAAATGGAAAAAACAAGCTTAAATGATTATATCTGGGTAGGAACTCCAAAGATTGATTTAGTCTTTCCTAAAATCGTTCCAGATTTTAAAATTAAACCCCCTTCTGTAATCAATAAATATATTATTAGTCCGATAAAAGAAAAGTTAAAAGAGCTTTCTGGCTTAATCAATATTTTTGGAGGATCTAGTGATCTTTCAGAAATTATTGTCCTTGGCAAGCAAGACCAAAATAAAATAAATGCAGAAATTGGCTCTATTGATAGGGGAGAAAAAATGCTTGATATATATTCCTCTGAAGATATAAAAATAAAAAAAGAAAACATTAAAGAAGAAATTGATTGTTCAAGGACTAATCTATCGAGCCCCTTAAGAAAAATAATAATAAATGAAGTTGCTTGGATGGGTGACAAAAAAAGTAGTAATAATGAATGGATTGAGCTAAAGAATATTTCAAAAGAAAGTATAAACCTAAAAGGCTGGTCATTGTCAGACGAATTAAAGCAAATAAATATTGTTTTTGAAGATATTATTATTCAGAGTGGCGATTTTTTACTTTTAGAGAGAAACAATGATGATAATGTTCCTTCCAAAAAAGCAGATGTCATATATACAGGGTCTCTTTCTAATACAAATGAAAAACTTTATCTTTTTGATAATAATTGTAAAATAGAAGATTTTGTTTTTGCTCTTCCTGATTGGCCAGCAGGGAATAATATAGAAAAAAGAACCATGGAAAGAGGAGTTGATTTATCTTGGCATAGTTATTTTGGGAACAGTGTTGGTAATATTTTTGGTACACCAAGGGGGAAAAATAGCATTGAACCAAAAAAGAAAGAGGTTGAGAAAGTGACCGAAGTCATTACCAAAGAACCAGAAAAAATAATTAGCTATTGTTCTCAGTCAGAGTTATCTATCCCTAGCCATAAAGATATCATAATAAATGAAGTTGCCTGGATGGGAAACAAAACAAGCAGTAGTAATGAGTGGATAGAACTAAAGAATATTTCCAATAAAAAGATTAACTTGATTGGTTGGCAGTTAATAGACAAAGGAAGTCAAGTTAAGATTATTTTTGATGAGAATGATGTAATTTTACCCGGAGGTTTTTATTTGCTTGAAAGGGGAAGCGATGAAAATATTTCAAATATTGACGCAGATAAAATATATACAGGAGGTTTATCTAATACGAATGAATCTTTAAGGTTGTTTAATGGAGATTGTATTTTAATCGATGAAGCTTTAGCTTCTCCTGACTGGCCAGCGGGAAATAATCTTGAAAAAAGAACAATGGAAAGGGGCGTTGATTTATCTTGGTATAGTTATTTTGGCGATAGTCTTAATAATATTTTTGGTACGCCGAGGGCAAAGAATAGTATTGAAATAAAAAAGAAAGAGGTTGAGAAAGTGACCGAAGTCATTAACAAAGAACCAGAAAAAATAATTAGCTATTGTCTTCAATCAGGACTATCTGCTCCTAGCCATAAAGATATTATAATAAATGAAGTTGCTTGGATGGGAAACAACGAAAGTAGTAATAATGAGTGGATAGAATTAAAGAATATTTCTAGCAAAAAGATAAATTTGAGTGGATGGCAGTTATTAGATATGGGAAATCAAATTAAGATTGTTTTTGATGAGAATGATGTAATTTTACCTGGAGGTTTTTATTTGCTTGAAAGAGGAAGTGATGACACCGTTTTAAATATTTATGCTGATAAAATATATACAGGGATATTGTCTAATACAAATGAGTCTTTAAGATTATTTGATAGTAACTGTAAATTAATTGACGAGGTTCTCGCTCTTCCTAATTGGCCAGCAGGAGATATTAATCAAAGGAAAACCTTAGAAAGGGGAAATGATTTATCTTGGCATTCTCACTCAGGTTTAGTTACTTCTGGAAGCCCTAAAAGTGATAACAGTCAAATTATTATATTTAGTGGAGGTGGCGGTTCTTCTTTTGTTCCTCCTCCAGAAGAGGAAAAGTATTGTTCAATAGGGTTATCTCTTCCAGCCCATGATGGGATTATAATAAATGAAGTTGCTTGGATGGGAAACAACGAAAGTAGCAATAATGAGTGGATAGAATTAAAGAATATTTCCGAAGAAGAAGTGAGTTTATCTGAATGGCAATTACTAAGCTCAGAGAACAAAATTAAAGTTATTTTTAACGAAGATGATCTAATTTTACCTGGAGAATTTTATTTACTTGAAAGGACTAACGATGAAACTGTTTTAAATATTTATGCCGATAAAATATATACAGGAGCTTTGTCTAATACAAACGAATCGTTAAGATTATTTGATAGTAACTGTAAATTAATTGATGAGGTTCTCGCTCTTCCTAATTGGCCAGCAGGAGATAATATAGAAAAAAGAACCATGGAAAGGAGCGCTGATTCATCTTGGTACACATATCTTTTAGAAGGGTCTGATTCTTTAAGTGAAGAATTTGGAACACCCAAAAAAGAAAATTCTATCAAAATAAATGAATTGGAAGAAGACGAAGAATATTCAGAAGAAGATTCAGAGGAAGAGTTAGAAGAAGATGAGGAAGAGCTAGAAGATGAAATTCAGGAAGAAGTGGAAGTTCAAATTGTTATTTCAGAGATACAATTTAATGGGCCTAATAATTTGGAATATATAGAAATATTTAATCAAGGAGAGAAGGAAGTTAATCTTTGCGAAGATGAAGATCATTGCTATTATATTTCTTATTTCCCTTCCACTTTCGATGAAGAAGGAGTTTTAAAATATAATTGGAATAATCCATATTACAATTGGAGGTTTAGCCAAGACGAAATCATTCAACCAATGTCTCACTATTTGATTATTGTGTATGGAGATATTGATAGCGACATGCTTATATTAAACAAGGAAGGTGAATCCTATAGTTCTTCTATTTTAAATAATCATAATGGTTCGGTTGCTCTTTTTTCTGACAATCCTATTTATACGGGGGAAGAAGACTTAAGTGAGGACGAAAAAATAGAGAGAGCGCATTTGCTTAAAATAGATGCTGTTAATTGGACAAAAGACAATGATATTGAGGGCATTATTGTTAAGGAAACACTAAGCACAAATTTTTTGGCTAATTCAGAAAGATCAATAGGTAGAAAAAGAATTGTAGAAAAATATAAAGATAGTGAAAATAACTTTGAAGATTTTGAGTTGCAAATTCCAACTCCCGGAGAATATTCTAAACAGTGTCCAGAAGGGATAAGTGAAATGAACTTTTCTTTAATTGAAAATCATAATAATTGGATAGAGATGTCTTGGCAAGCCCCAAATGATCCAGATTCTTTACCTGAAGAAATTGATTATGAAGTTTACTATTCTTTAAATAATGAAGATTTAAAATTACTCTCTGATTATGTTGATTTTCAAATCGAAAAAGATGAATTAGAAAACATATTAATTGCCAAAAATTTTTACTATGATAAAGAGTATCGTTTTGCGATTAAAGCTGTGGATATAGATGGTAATAAGTCTGAGATTTCAGAAGAATTTATTTTTTCTACACTAGAGTCTAATCACTTGAAAGATTTTATTTTTGGGAATCCAGAAAAAAATAATAATTTTGATTTTACGGGGTTAGACGGAGAGTGGGGAAATGAGTCTCTTGAAATAATACTGGAGAGTTTTAAAAATGTAGCTAGCCAGTTTTTAGTTTCTGACGAAGGGATAATTTATATCAGTTTCGGGGGAGAAATAATGGCCCTGGAAGAGGATAATATTTTATGGAAATACGAATGTCCAAGTTATTGTGATATTTTTTCATTAAATAAAGATGGAACAGTTTATTTCGCAGATCCTTATGGTATTAACGCTTTAAGTCCTTCTGGAAAACTAAAATGGAAAGAACCTTTCAATGAGGTAATTAGTAGCTCTATCAGCAAAGACTCTTTTGATAAAATTTATTTTGTAGCTAAAAATAATGATAATTATAGTCTTTATGCTTTAGAAGACAATTATAGTAATGCTGTTTTTAATAATATATATAACATAGGAGATGTTTACGGAGGGTCAAACTTAGTTATTGATAAAAATAACAATGTTTATTTTTCTAAAAATAATATTCTTGTTAAAATAAATTATTATTCATCTTTGAGTGAAGAAAAAACTATTGAAGTTGAGTATAGTGAAGACTATTTAGGTGAAAAAGATAAAAAAACATATATCTCAAAAATTATCTTATCAGAAGATGGAAGGGCCTTGGTTTCTAGTCAAAATCAATTTTGCGATAATAATTTTTGTCATAGAGCATTAAATCTTATTTCGGAAGATATTAAAGATATTATTTGGACTAAGCAAGATTATGGGGAACCTCTTGCTGTGGGCAATGAAGAATTCTATCTTTGGCAGAATACTTCACCTTGGGATAGTTGTTGGTATAAATTTAATCTTTACGGTGTTAGTTTAGATTCAGGAGAATTTACTTGGACAAAAGAATGGGCAAGCGATATAAGTATTTCTCATATTGATTATTTAGTTACCAATAAGGAGGGAAGGGTATACTTTATTCAAGGCAATAATTTTAAGGGATACGATTTACATAACATCACAAGCATTAAGCCAGAAGATGACATAATAGCAATGCTTAATTTACCAGAAAGGCCATATAAGTTTGCTGTTATTAATTCTCATATACTTTTTTCTTTTCAGAATAAAATTATGTCGCTAAAATACTGATATTCAAAAACCGCCTTCGGGCGGTTTTTTGTTTCTCATAGGGTTTTTATAATTAT
>CAZDVN010000027.1:0-6605 GCA_964508955.1 uncultured Candidatus Saccharibacteria bacterium | reverse complement strand
AAAGAACCTCTTAACTTAGCCTCCAGAAAATTACATTTAAAATTAGGATTTAAAGACGAAGATATTTTCACCTGGAGCGATGGAGTTGAAAGTTATGTTTATAAGTTAAGTTTAAAATAATAAAAATATGGATTCATCATGTAATTATTCAAAATCTAAAAAAATTAACAATAATAAAATTGTTTGGTGTGCTCTAGCCATCGTTGAGACAATTCTAGCCCTTCAATTAATATTAAAAATGGTTGGTGCTGGTCATAACAATATATTTACGAATTTTATTTATATTGTCGCTGGACACCTTTCTTATTTATTTTTGTATATTTTTACATTTGCTGGTATATCAATTGAAAACTTTGATTGGGCAGTCTTATTAACAATGTTAGCCTATTTTCTAATTGCCTTAGGAATTATTAAATTACTATCAAAAAGCAGAACATCGAATGAACAAAAAAAGTTTTAGAGATTGCAATAACCCTAATAATAGGACTAAACCTAATCTTAATACTTAGACAATTATTTTTTTTCGGTCCCATATTTGGAATCATTTTAGCAATAGGATTCTTAGTTTATGATTCTTTGCTTAAGAAAAACCCCAACTTAAAATTTCGCAATTATATTAATTCAATTTTCTTTACTTTGTCTCTAATGGCAAGTATTCTTTTGTTTCCATTGGGAGCATGGTTATTTTCTCTTGGAATCCATGAAATATTTTATCTAGTTCAATCTTTTTTTGTTTTTTGGATTTTATTTTCTATGTTTAGAATATTCAAAAAAACTTCAAAAGCAAAATATGGTTAAAATTAAAAAATACACTTTATTGTGAGAGCGTTGCTCATTCAGGAAGAAAATGTAATTCTTTGTAAGCCTAAAAAATAAATATAATTTTCTTAATTATATGTGTACTTTTAATTAATACTGGGGTAGAAATTAGTCCCGAGCAAAAGGAACTTTTAGAGGCCTTTTTTGATAATTGTTTTTGATGGTAGATTTGGTTATACCTTAACATAATTAAATTTACTGAAAAAAGATTTGTATCATGTTCTTTCAGGTTATTTTAGTAGGGAAGTATCGAGAATAGAACAAAAAATCTAATCTAAGAGAAGCATATGGGCAACATGCACCAATTGTTGCATCAATTGTTGCGGAATGCTACAATTAAGAAAATATTATGCAACAATTAAATATCAGACAACAACAAATATTAGATTTTATCTTGAAAGAAGGGAAGGTAAGCAATTCAGAAATAGTTGCTTTTTTGGGTAATAAGATTTCACGTTTTACAATTTTACGAGATTTAGACCTGTTGCTTAAAGAGAGAATAATTAAAAGAAACGGCAAAGGAAGAAATGTTAATTATTCATTATTTTCAGACAATGCAATTAATGCTTTCTTTGACGTTGAAACATATTTTAAAAAAGGACCAGATGAAAGAAACGTAAAGATAGAATTTAATGATAATATTATAAAAGAATTATCTAGATTATTTTCAGAAAAAGACATAAAAGAATTAAATGAAGTTAATGATGAATACTTAAGAAGGGTGAGAAAAATTAATAAAACTTTTCTTAAGAAAGAAATTGAAAGACTAACAATAGAATTAAGTTGGAAATCTTCAAAAATGGAGGGGAATACCTATTCTTTGATTGATACAGAGATATTAATTAAAGACAGAAAAGAAGCCTTGGGGCACAACAAAGAAGAATCTATCATGATATTAAATCATAAGAATACTATTGATTATATTTTTAACAATAAGAAGGAATTTGAAAAAATAGATTTATTCCAGATTGAAAAAATACATGAACTATTAACAAGGGGTTTAAATATTAACAAAGGAATAAGAGATAACTCAGTAAGAATAACAGGAACGAGGTATTTGCCTATTAAGGGAAAAAGCAATATTGTTAATGCTTTAAATTTGTTTATAGGCCAAATAAATTCGCTTAAAGATCCTTTTTCAAAAGCGCTTGGCTTGATTTTAATGATATCATACATACAGCCTTTCGAAGATGGAAACAAAAGAACAGCAAGAATATTGGGAAATGGTATTATGTTGGCAAATAATGTTTGTCCAATTTCTTACAGAAGTATAGATGAAGCTGATTACAAAAAAGGGATTGTTATATTTTACGAACAAAACAGTGCATATTTCTTTAAAGAATTATTTATCGAACAATTTAAGTTTGCAGTAAATAATTATTTTTAATATTTATACCAGAGAATTTAATAATGATATGGAATACATCACCGCATCAAAACTATATGATTACCTAGAATGTCCCCATAGAGTATGGAGAGATATTTATGGCCCAAAAGATGAGAAGATATTGGAAGCAAATCCTTTTGTTGAAATGCTTTGGAAAAAAGGTATCCAACATGAAGAAAAGATCGTATCGAATTTAGGAAAATTCTTAGACTTGAGCGATGGGAGCCTTGAAGATAGGTTTAAAGAAACTATTGAAGCAATGAACTCTAAAACTCCTTTAATATATCAAGGGGTTTTAATCTATGAGAACATGCGTGGTTCTCCTGATTTACTTCGTCTTATGCCAAACGGAGAATATATCCCCATAGATATTAAGTCTGGAATGGGATCAGATGGATTTGTAGATGAAGAAGAAGTTGGAAAACTAAAAAAGAAATATGCTGTTCAACTAGCCCTCTATGTTGATATTCTGAGAAGATTAGGGTTTAAAAGTGACTACAAGGGAATGATATTAGATATTAAGGAAAATGAAATTGAATATGATTTATCAAATATAATAAGCGTTAGAGCAAAAGAAACCTTCTGGCATCTATATGAAAGAATAAAAAGGGAAGTCTCAAGTCTTTTAGATAATAAGACTAAAAATAAGCCTGCTATTAGTGGGAAGTGCAAACTTTGCCATTGGTATAATAGTTGCAATAAATGGGCTAAAGAAAATGATGATTTAACAAATATCTTTTACTTAGGAGGTAGTAATAGAAATAGACTAAATAAAGATTTGGATATTAATACAATTGATGAGCTGTTAGAGATTAATATTGAAAAAGTCTTCTTGCAAAAGGAAGCTGAAAAGAAAGCTGGAAATGATGAGTTTCTATATAATATTGGAAAAGGTGGACTATCAAAGGCTCTATGGAGAGCTAAGGTTCTTCGTGAAATTAAAAAACCGGTATTCTCTGAAAGAATAGAATTCCCTAAAACTAAGTATGAACTATTCTTTGATATAGAATCAGACCCTACCCAAGAGTTTATTTATTTACATGGTGTCTATGAAAGAAATGTTGATAAGACAGAATTTAAATATTTCTACACAGAAGAATTAAGTGATGAGGAAGAGGCAAGAGCATGGGCTGATTTTTGGAAATATATTCATTCTCTACCAAAAGATGACTTTACAGTTTATTATTATTCTCCTTACGAGAAAACAACCTACAAGGCTCTTCAAAGAAAATACCCAGAAGTGATAAGCGAAGAAGAAGTTGTTAATTTTTTTGAACACAAGAATGTCATCGACCTCTACAACGATGTTATTCTTAAAAAAACAGATTGGCCACTGGGAAGTTATTCCATTAAAGCAATCGCTCAATACCTTGGGTTTAGTTGGAGAGATAAAACTCCTTCGGGAGCTTTGTCTATTCAATGGTTTAATGAATACCTAGAAAAAAAAGACGAAAAGATACTGCAAAGAATATTGGACTACAATGAAGACGATTGTATTGCTACAATGGTTCTGAAAGATGAAATAGAAAAATTACAAAAATGAATATGAACAAAGGAGAAAACAAAAAAATCTTATATATCGATATGGATAATGTTCTAGTTGATTTTAAATCAGCGTTTTCTAAGATTGATAAGTGTGTACTCGAACAATACAAAGACAAGGATGACATTCCTGGTATTTTTAGCCTAATGGAGCCATTAAAAGGGGCCGTAAAGTCTTTTAATGTTCTTTCTGATAAATATGACGTTTACATTTTATCCACTGCTCCATGGGAGAATCCTTCAGCCTGGTCAGACAAACTTAATTGGGTTAAAAAGTACTTAGGAGAAAAGGCATACAAGAGATTAATATTGACTCATCACAAAAACCTTAATAAAGGAGATTACTTAATCGATGATCGTTTAACTAGGGGAGCATCAGAATTTGAGGGAGAATTAATTAATTTTGGTTCTGATAAATTTCCAGACTGGGAAAGCATTATAAACTACTTATAAATATATGAATAAAAAACTTTTAACAATCTCAACTGTAGTGATTATAATATTATCTTTAGTATGTGTTTTTTTAATATTTAACAAAGAATCAAAAAATATTCAAAATGGAAATGAGGTAAAAGAAGAATCTTCTAAAAATAACAAGGGAAGAAAAGAATACTACATATCCGATGTAAATAAAATTAAGATTTTAAAGAATGAGAAAAATACATCCCTTGATGAATCAAATTATTATTTATATAAATTCGTGGAAGAAATAGGAAACATGGAAATAGAAAATTATGATTTTTTTGATGATACACAAATTTTTGTAGATTTTATAGAAAAATCAATACAAAACCTTAAGGAAGTCATGGAAGGGTATCTTATTATTATTCCAGATGAAAAAGTAAGAATAGCGAAAGGTTATTTTGATTTTGAAAAACCAGAAGAAGAAACTATTGTTGCTAGTTATCATGCCTCTAATTATGTTTTTATTTTCATAATGAACAGAAACCTTGAAATGAATATTCTAATGCCAAATAATTTTAAGCCAAATTTTAACTTTGAGAATAAGCCCCTAAAAATATCTGATGATCTGCAATTTTTTGAAGAAAAAGAAATTTTAGATGGATCGGGTGGTTGGTTTTGGTATACGATTAATTTATATCGAATAAGTGATATAAACCTTTTACCGGTAGCAAAAATTATTACGAATCAAACCGTTGAAGATAAAAAACCCAAAGGATATATTGAACCTACTGGATCCTATGATTATAAAGGTTATCTTTCCTCAAGAAAATATTATATTGATATTGATAAAGATAACGTAAAAGAAATCATTTTCACAAACTTCAAAGAACCTTCTGAACCCAGCGAAAATGATGTGAATTTTAAAAAATTCATGGGAAATACTATTTATAAGTGGAATAGCGAAGAGAAGGTTTTTAAGGAATTCAAAGAAGCAGATGAATTTTTATATAGAGCAACGGAGTTTGTAGACAATGATCAAGCTTTTGAGTTCTGGACTGAAGCATATTGCCCTAAATCAAAAGTAGAGCCTCAGTATAATTTTAAAATACCTGAAGGATATAGGATGTTAAGTTGTATAGGTGGAGAAAAAGGTTCTCATGGGGGATGCTCTAGCTGTGTAATGAGTAAAATTATGCTCCAAAAAATAAACTAATTGTTAGAAAGAAAATATTTATTAAAACTATATGAACTCACAACAAGAACAAGAAGAGAAAGAAGCAAAATATTTTAGGCTTAAAAAGATAGGAAATATTTTTACTTTTTTTCAATTTTCCATAGTAGCACTCATTAGTCTTCCTTTAATACTTGATCAGTTTGGGATTGGTTTTATGTTTTTTGGTTTTATAATTCCTTTCTTCGAAATTTTATTAATTTTTCCACTATGTTTATTAATGTTAAATCGAAAGAAATACGGTAAGAAAACATTCATTGTTTTTTTTACATTAGTTGTAGCCTGCTCAACTTTTTTAACTTACTTTTGCTACAAGATAAATCAATTTGGAAGTCTGGCAAGCCTTGGCTTTTGGATAATTCTTTGCTTCTATCTTCCTTTAAGTATCATTATTTTAGAAAAGGGATTAAGGGGGGAAAAATATTTCACTTTCAATCTTTTTAAAGATAAATTGGCCATTATAATGTTTGTTTTATATTCTATTTCATACCTATTTTATTGTTCATATCTCCCAGAACCCATTAGTTATTATAAAAATAAAAAGTTCATAGACAATGAGTTAAGAATTAATCCAGAATCAGTACATGAAGTTGATTATTGCTATGAAGTAGACAAGGAAAAGCACTTAAACTATTATGAATCAGGCAAGGTTAATGTCGGACGGAACATGGATCAAGAGTCATTTTCTGATTATTGTATTGATGAAAATACCCTTATGAAGCAATGGTGTTTAGAAAACTTTAATAAGTACTATTATGGAGAAAAAGAATATAAATGCGAAGGACTATGCCATGAAAATAAATGTGTACCTTAGCCTACCTTTAGTGAACTTTTTAATGTCTCCTTAAGCTTAACCGATGGACTCCCTACAAGGATTATCATCTTGAAAAATCTATCAAATTAGAAAATGTTGTATATTTTGATATAAGTACGCCCTACCTTTGCTACGTATTGTCTTGCCTAGAAAACAGCTGCAGCAAGAGTAATACTTTTAATTTCCTTGTAAAGGAACGTGGAGAAGCTGAAGAAATAAATAATTAAAATTAAGGAAAAATTAATAAAAATTAGCAACAAGCCGTAAAGCAGGGAAGATTTTGGATATATTCTAATCTCTCTCCAGAATAAAATATATTCAAATCTCTCTTTCTTTGCTTTACGGTTTATTACTGATTTTTTATTGACCACAAATCGTTTTTTCTATATAATTAATAAACAATAATT
>CAZDVN010000026.1:0-6629 GCA_964508955.1 uncultured Candidatus Saccharibacteria bacterium | reverse complement strand
ATTAAAGTAATATAATTAATTTATGGCAAAAATTAAAGAAAAAGAAAAAATAAATCTTGAAGAAGCAATATCTGAAATTCAAGAAAAGTACGGAGAAGGAGCAATTATGAAACTTAAGGACGCTCAAAAAGTTAACGTAGATGTTATTCCTACCGGTTCTCTTTCTATTGATTTAGCGCTGGGGGTTATGGGAATTCCAAGAGGAAGAATTATTGAAATATATGGAGGAGAGAGCACTGGTAAAACCACTCTTTCTTTAAGTATTATAGCTGAGGCTCAAAAAAAAGGAGGAGCTGCAGCTTTTATAGATGCTGAACATGCCCTAGATCCTGATTATGCTAAAAGGATGGGGGTTAATGTTGATGAGCTTTTAATTTCTCAACCTGATTCAGCTGAACAAGGGCTTCAAATAGTAGAAAGCCTTGTAAGGTCTGGAGAAGTTGACGTAATTGTAGTTGATTCTGTGGCAGCCTTAGTTCCTAAGGCAGAAGTTGCAGGAGATATGGGAGAATTGCAAATTGGTCTTCAGGCAAGAATAATGTCTCAAGCTTTAAGAAAATTATCAGGAATTGTTTCAAAGACAAAAACAATAGTTATATTTATAAATCAGACAAGAATGAAAATAGGAATAATTTTTGGTAATCCAGAAACAACCCCCGGTGGGCTTGCGCTTAAATTTTATAGTTCAGTTAGAATTGAATTAAGAAGAATAGCTCAAATTAAACAAGGGGATAATATTATAGGAAATAGAGTTAAATCTAAGATTGTTAAAAACAAAGTAGCCGCTCCTTTTAAGACGGCTGAGTTTGATATTTACTATAACGAAGGAATATCAAAATACTCCGAAGCAGTAAACTTAGGAGCCAAAGAAGAAATAATTAAGAAGTCTGGAGCTCATTTTAGTTACGGAGATATAAAATTAGGAGCTGGCGTTGAAAAGGCAAAAGAATTTTTAAAAGAAAATCCCAAGATATTTAAAGAAATACAAAAAGCAATACTTGATAAGAATAAATAAAAAGACCCTTTAAGGGTCTCTTTATTTTGCTACGAATGGTAATAGTCCCATTATTCTAGCTCTTTTAATTGCGGTAGCTATTTCTCTTTGATGTCTAGAACAAGCTCCTGTTTTTGTTTTTGGTTTTATTTTTCCTGACCTAGAAACATATCTTGAAAGGCTTTCTGTGTCGCGGAAATTTATTTCCTCAATATTTCTTTTGCAAAAGTAACAGTACATATTTTTATTTATTATTAAAATGGAATATCTTTAATATCTATTTCATCTCCATCTTCGATGATAGGGATGTTGTCATCTTCTTCTTTTGGGGAAGCAGATTCTTTTCTTTCAAATCCTTCTCCCTGAGCTCTTGGGCCCATTTGCATTGTTTCACCTATAATTTCAGTAGTGTATCTTTTAGTCCCGTCTTTACCTTCCCAACTTCTGTTTTGAATTCTTCCTTCAATCATAACAAGAGATCCTTTTGAAAGAAACTGTGAAGCTATTTCAGCTAATCTTTGCCATAGAACTATTCTATGAAACTGAGAATCTTCTTGTTTTTGACCATCTTTGTTTTTCCATGTTCTGTTTGTAGCTAGTGAAAAAGTACAAACACTTTGGCCAGAAGGGATAGAACGCATTTCGATATCTGTTGTTATTCTTCCGATTAAAAAAACTTTATTTAGGTTCATTTTTTTTTGCTAATTATTATTATATAGCTTTTATTCTCCTAAGATTTCTTCAAGATTTTTATCTATTTTTTCCATATCAACTTCTTTTTTGATAGGTTCTTCTTCTGTTTTTTCTGTACTTTCTTTTCTGGGTAGTCTTTCTGCTCTAACCTTTTTAGGCTTGGAGTCTTTTTTAATAAACAAGAAACGAAGAATATCTTTATTCTCTTTTAAGTTTTTTTCTACTAAATCTAAAATTTCTTTCTTATCTTTTTCTTCTTCTATGTATAAATTGAAGAAATAAAGCCAAGCTTCATTTTGTTCTGAGATAGAGTATTCTAGTTTTCTTCTTTCTGGCTTTGAATCACTAACAATCTTCCCATAAACTTGCAATCCTTCTTCAAGTTTTTCAACAAATGAAGAAGCATCATCCTCACTTAGATTAGGGGAAACTAACAAATTTATTTCGTGAAAAATCATTTTTTTATCATTATTATTCCTTATATTCGCTTGCGAAGGCAATTTAAGGTATTTATACTATATCAACTTTAGTGTTTTAGGTCAATAGAAAATAAATAAAAAATGATTCATTTTTGAATCATCTTTTTCTTGGACCCTTTATGGCCATTTCTATTTCGATTCTTCTCTTTGCCTCTCTTAAATCCTGGTAATTCATCAAGAACACTCTGGTTGAAAATTCTTGCCATTCGTCCTCAGACATTTTTTTTGTTAAGTCCATTTTTGTTACCACCTTTCTCTTAGCATAATCATATTTTATTTACAATACTCTTCACTTATTCATTAATTAAGATATAATATGAATATGATATTTAAAGCATACGACATTAGAGGGATTTATCCTGATGAAATAACAGAAGAAATTGCATACAAAATTGGAAGAGCATTTGTTATTTATATTGGAGAAGGATCTAATATAGTTTTAAGTAGAGATGGTCGAAAATCATCAGAATCTCTTTTTGATTCGTTAAAAAAGGGAGTAATTGATCAAGGAGGAAATGTTATAGATATTGGATTGTCTACTTCTCCCATGCTTTATTTCGCTACAGAATATTTAAATTGTGATGGAGGAATAATAGTGACAGCAAGCCATAATCCTTCAGAGTACAATGGTTTTAAAATGGTTAGAAAACATGCTTTTCCTTTAAGTGGAGAATCTGGGATAGGAGAAATTAAGAACATGGTTTTAAATAATAAATTTGTTTCTCCAGAAAAAAAAGGAAAAATTACAGTAAAAGATATTTCTAAAAAATATATAGAATCTTTTCAAAAAGAAAACTATAAGAATCTTAAAATTGTTGTTGATACTGCAAATAGTGTTTCTGGATTAATTGTTCCAGAGATGTTAAGGGGGGTTAATCTTATTCATATTTTTCAAGAGCTTGATGGTAATTTTCCTAATCATGAGCCAAATCCCTTAAAAGAAGAAAATTTAAAAATGCTTCAAAAGAAAGTTACTGATGAGGAAGCTGACCTAGGAATTGCTTTTGATGGTGATGGAGATAGAGTTTTTTTTGTTGACGAAAAAGGCAAAATGATACCATCTGACTTAATCTTGGCATTAGTTTCATCTCTGATTTTAGAAAAGGAAAGTAGTAAGATTTTATATGATATTCGCTGTAGTAATATTGTTAGAGAAACAATAGAGAAGTTATCAGGAACAGCTTTTTTATCAAGAGTAGGCCATTCTTTTATAAAATCATTGATGAAAGAAGAGGAAATATTATTTGGTGGAGAGTATTCAGGTCATTACTATCTTAAGCAGGGTGAAAGTTATTTTGAGTCTCCTTATTTTGTTATATTTAAAATATTAGAAGCTCTTGAGGACAAAAAGATGTCTGAGCTTATATTGCCATTCAAAAAATATTATCATTCTGGAGAAATTAACTTTGAAGTAAAAGATAAGGATTCTGCTATTAAGTTAGTAGAAAAGAAATATACAGAAGGAAAAATAAACCGTATTGATGGCTTAAGGGTTGATTTTGAAGACTGGTGGTTTTTATTAAGGGCATCAAACACAGAACCAGTTTTGAGATTAAACGTTGAGGCTCAAGATGAAGATATTCTTAATGAAAAAGTTAAAGAAATAAAAGAAACTATAGCCCCATTCTTTTTCTAACAATTTTCATTTTTTCTTCAGCGATTATTTCTGCCTTTTTTGCTCCTGTTTCAAGAATTTTTTTAATGTCTTCGTTCTTTAATTTTTTTCTATTTTCATTAATTGGCCTTAATCCCTCAACTAATAATTCAGTTAGGGATTTTTTTAATTCTCCATATCCTTTTCCTTCAAATTCTTTTTCAACTTCTTTAATTGATTTTTTGGAAAATAGGGAATAGATGTTTAGTAAGTTTGATACTCCTTTTTTATTAACCATATCAAAGCGTATTTCGTTTTCAGAATCAGTAGTAGCGCTCATTATTTTCTTCTTTATGTCTTCCGGTTTATCAAATATATTGATGCATCCTTTTGAATCGTCTGTTTTTGACATTTTCTTCTCTGGGTCTTGAAGAGACATTATAGTCGCTCCTTCTTTTGAAAGAAAGGCTTCTGGCATTTTGAAAGTTTCTCCATATTTATTATTGAATTTTTGGGCAATGTTTCTTGTCAATTCAATATGCTGAACTTGATCTTTTCCGACAGGAACAATATCAGCGTCATAAAGAAGTATGTCAGAAGCCATTAGGATGGGGTAATTTAACAGTCCTGCGTTTATATATTCTTTATGTTTTTTTGATTTATCTTTGAATTGAGTCATTCTTTGAAGTTCTCCTAGTGGAGTGATTGTTCCTAAAAGCCAGGTCAATTCTGTGTTTTGCTTAATTTTTGATTGAACAAAAAGAGTACATTTTTTTGGGTCTAATCCAGCGGCTAGATATATTGAAGTTACTTCTAAAATTAAATCTTGAAGAGTTTTTTCATCATAAGGAGTAGTTATTGCATGCCAGTCAGCGATAAAAAAAATACAATCTTCTGTTTTTTGGAAATTAATCCATTGATTTATCGCTCCCAAATAGTTCCCTATATGAATATTGCCTGTTGGTCTAATACCGCTAAAAACTTTTTTCATATGATTTTATTATCCTACTTCAATTATTACAGGTAAGACCATTGGTCTTCTCTGTGTTTTCTGGAAGAGAAAGTCTCCAAGAGTGTTTCTTACATTATCTTTAATGTAAGTCCAGTTGATAACTTTTCCTGAGCCAGTTGCTTTTTCAATTGTTACAACAACTTTTTTTCTTGATTGATAAAGCAAATCTTTTGATTCTTTTAAATAAACAAATCCTCTTGAAATAATATCAGGAGAGTCTTGAACTTTTCCAGTTTTTCTATTGACTACTGCTATGATAACAAATATTCCATCTTTTGCTAGCATCTGTCTGTCTCTTATAACTACTTCTCCAACGTCTCCAATTCCTAGTCCATCAACCATGATGTATTCAGAAGGAACAATATTTTTTTCAATAAATATTTTTTCGGGGGTAAGGTTTATGACTTGTCCGTTGTCGGCAAGAATAATATTTTCTTCTTTCATCCCACATTCGTCTTGTGCTAACCTTGAGTTAGCAAAAAGCATCGAATATTGTCCATGTAATGGCATAAAGAATTTAGGTTTTATTATATCAATCATTTGTTTTATTTCGTCTCTGTGGGCGTGACCTCCAGCATGAATGTCCATCATCTTGTAATGAAAAACATTAGCCTTCTGTCTTATAAAATCATCTTTTAGGGCCTGTACAGTTCTTTCATTTCCAGGAATAACTGAAGATGAGAAAACGATTGTGTCTCCTGGTTTAATAGATATAGAGGGATGTTCTCCAGTGGTAATTTTCATCAATCCTGCATTCTCTTCTCCTTGAGCTCCTGTGCAAAGAATAGTTACTTTATTGTCTGGCAAGTCATTAGTATCAGCAACCTTTTTCAAAAGTGTTCCTTTCTGAGATTTTAAGTATCCCAGTTTTTTTGTTATCTCTACGTTACTTTTCATACTGTGTCCAATTAATCCAACTTTTCTTCCATGTTTTTCGGAAAGAGTAATTGCTTGCTGGATTCTGTTTATCAAAGAAGAGAAAGTAGCCATAATTATTCTTCCTTTTGCGCTTTCGAAAATTTTATTCATATTTTCGAAGATGTCTTTTTCGGAAAGAGAATGTCCCATTTCTTCTGCTCCGGTAGAATCACAAAGCAATAAATCAATGCCTCTTTTCCCAATTTCTTCTAATTTTTTAAAATTAGTAGGTTCTTCGTTTACAGGGAAGTCATCAAATTTAAAATCAGATGTATGGACAAGGCTTCCTGCGGGAGTTTTTACAATAATACCCATATTGTCGGGGATACTGTGATTTTGTCTGAAAAACTCAATTTCAAAAACTCCTAGTTTTAAAACTGATCCATCTTTAATCTCATTAATATCTAATTTTGGTTGTTCAGAAAATTCTTCTTGTCTCTTCATTATAATTCCACGAGCAAGAGGGGCAGCGTAGATGGGGGGATTGCCAATTCTGTTAGAAACATAGGGGATTGCTCCTATATGATCATAATGTCCATGGGTAATTAAAATACCAACGACATTTTTATATCTTTTATTTTCTAAAAGATAAGAGATATCTGGAATGATATAATCTATTCCAGGCATATTTTCTTCAGGCATACGAAAACCTACATCAATTATTAATATAGATTTTTTATATTCAAGAAGCATCATATTTCTTCCTACTTCCCCTAAACCTCCCAAAGGAATAATTCTTAGGGATTCGTCACTAGGTAATGCATAGTTAGCAAATGTTTTTTGCTTGTAATATTTCTTATTACCTTCTTTTTTATTGTTTTGTTTTTTGTTTTCTTTATTCATATTTTTCTTATTTCAATACTCTTTTTTCTTTAATGTACCAATTATTGATACCGATAAATCTTTTTGAAGGTTCAACAATTTTTTGGACTGTAAGAC
>CAZDVN010000025.1:0-6630 GCA_964508955.1 uncultured Candidatus Saccharibacteria bacterium | reverse complement strand
AGAAAAAGAAACAGAAACCAACTATGAAAAAAGTAATATTGGTGAAGAAGAAAATATAAGCAATAAAGATCTTTTAAATGAACAAAAAAACTCGAAAGATTTATTGAAAATATTAGACCAAATGCAAAATTTTTTAGAAATTAAAGACAAAAGAGACGAGAAAAATGAAGAAAAAGATGCTAATCATGTAAAATCTTTACTCGATTCTTATGATAATAAAATGCTTAACTTAGCAGAAACACTCAAAAAAGATTTAGAAGATTTTCAAAATGACAATCCTTATTATATTTTTTCTGATAAGCAAAAAAAAGAAATAGAGGAATTCTTAGAAGTAGCTGAAGGAAAAAAAAGGTTGATAGAAAGAGAAATAAGAGAAGCTAATCTTGGGGGAGAAGCAGCTTTTTCCTATGTTAAGCCTATTCCTTCTGAATCTTATAAAAAAAGGTTGCTCAAGAAAATAAAAACTTTTTGGAAAAATTAAATGATTTGAATAATTCTAATTCTTACGATAGAATTAGAAATATTAGATTTAAAAATAAATTAATGGAAAAATTGATTAAAAAATATAAAGTGATAAAAGATAAATGTCTAGGATGCGGAAGTTGCGTTCTCTCTTGTCCAGAGGGACTAGAAATGGATATTGATGGTAAAGCTTTAGTTATTAGTTCTGCTAAGGTTGAGGAATGTGGAGGGATAGATTTGTGTCCTTATGGATCAATTGAAATTGAAAATGGAGAAGAGCCAGAAGAAAAAGATTAAGAAGGTAGTTGTAGCTTTTTCAGGAGGAATTGATTCGAGTATAGTATCACTGATTCTTAAAAAGAAAGGATTTGAGGTTACAGCGGTTTTCATGAGATTGACTAATGCTACCTTGATGGAAAAAAGAGCAAAGTCCTTAGCAAAAGAAATAAATATTCCTTTCGTTGTTTTTGATTTTAGGAATGATTTTAAAAAAATAATTATAGATTATTTTATAGGTGAATATAAAAAAGGAAAAACTCCCAATCCTTGTGTTTTATGTAATAAAGAGATAAAGTTCGGGCTTTTCCTGAAAGAGGCATTGAAAATGAAACCAGATTTTGTTAGTACTGGTCATTATGTTAGAATTTTAAAAAAGGATAACTTATTCCATCTTTATTCTCCTAAAGATATTAAAAAAGATCAATCATACTTTTTGTGGAAGCTAAATCAGAGTCAGCTTAAGAAAATTATTTTTCCTTTAGGGGATTATGAAAAAGAAGAAATTAAAGAAATTGCCAAAAAAAATAAATTAAGTTCTTTTGACTTTAAAGAATCCCAAGAGACTTGTTTTGCGAAAGAAGCTAATGATATATTTTTAAGAAAAAACATTAAAAATAAAAAAGGCGATATTGTTAATAAAAAAGGTGAAATATTAGGAGTTCATGATGGAATATTTTTTTATACGATAGGACAAAGAAAAGGAATTGGATTATCTGGAGGCCCCTATTGGGTTATTGATAAAAATATAAAAAACAATGAGCTGATAGTTTCTAAAAAAGAAAAAGATTTATTTAAAAAAGAAGTTATTTTTAAAAAATCTAATTGGATAATAGGTCTTCCTAATTTTCCAATTAGAGTAAAAGCAAAAATAAGGTATGGACATAAACCTGCTTATGGAATATTAGATAAGAACAAGATTATTTTTGACAAAGTTCAAAAATCAATAACAAAAGGTCAATCGATTGTTTTCTATAAAGGGAAAGAAATGATTGGCGGTGGAATAATAAGTTAAAACTATGAAAAAAAGTACATATTTTGATTATGCGGCAACAACTCCTGTTGATCCGGAAGTAGTAAAAGCGATGAAGCCGTTTTTTAACAAAAAATTTGGCAATTCTTCTTCTTTGCATAGTTTTGGCTTTGAAACAAAAGAAGTTTTAGAAAATAATAGAAAAATTATTGCTGATGCCATAAATGCTAAACTAGAAGAAATAGTTTTTACAGGCTCAGCGACGGAGAGTAATAATATGGCCTTAAAGGGTGTTGCTTTCGCGAATAAGGGAAGACATATCTTAGTCTCATCTATTGAGCATGATTGTGTTTTAAACAGCGGAGAGTGGCTAAAAAAACAGGGATTTGAGGTAGAAAAGATATCAGTTGATAAATATGGGATAGTTAGTCCTGGAGAAATCGAGAAAAAAATAAGGAAAGACACTATACTGGTTTCAGTTATGCATGTTAACAATGAAGTTGGAACTATCCAACCAATTAAAGAGATAGGGGATATATGCAAAAAAAGGAATGTTTATTTTCATACAGACGCAGCTCAAAGTTTTGGAAAAATACCAATAGATGTTAAGAAGATGAATATTGATTTACTAACAGTTTCATCTCAAAAAATATATGGACCGAAAGGAGCTGCTGCGTTATTTATAAGAGAAGGAGTAAGGATCGACCCTCTCTTGCATGGAGGGGGACAAGAATTAGGGATGCGTTCTTCAACAGTGAATATTCCAGCAATAGTTGGTTTTGGCAAAGCAACAGAAATTTGTCTTTTTGAAATGAAAAAAGAAGGAGAGAGATTGACTAAACTTAGAAACAGAATAATCAATACAATATTGAAAGAAATTTCAAATAGTTATCTTAATGGGCATTCCGAAAAAAGAATATCTAATAATGTTAATATTAGATTTTCCTTCGTTGAAGGAGAGTCAATCCTTTTCTTGCTTGATTCCTTAGGGATTGCTATTTCAACTGCTTCAGCCTGTTCTTCTCCTAAATTGGAACCTTCCCATGTTTTGACTGCGATGGGATTGAAACATGAAGAAGCTCACGGGTCTATAAGATTAAGTTTAGGCAGATGGACTACTTCAGAGGACGTAGATTACTTATTAGAAGTTTTACCAAAAGTAATTAAGAAATTAAGAAACATATCGCCACATAAAGAATATGAATAATGGATTTTACACAAAGAAGGTTATAAATCATTTTCAAAAACCGCGTAATTATGGAAAAATTGATGACTTTGACGGATTAGGAAAAGTTGGAAATATGGCATGCGGAGATGAGATGCAAATATATATTAAATTAGGGAAAAACAAAACAATCAAAGATATAAAATTTGAGACTTTTGGTTGCGTTGCAGCCATTGCTACAAGCAGTGTCCTTACCGTTTTAGCAAAGAAAAAAACAATTGAGGAAGCATTAAAAATAAATAAGCAAGACGTTATTAATGCTCTTGGAGTTTTACCTCCACTTAAGATACATTGTTCTGTTCTAGCGATTGATGCATTAGCTGAAGCCATATATGACTATTTTTCAAAAAATAAACTACCCATTCCTAAAAAATTAGAAGATAAGCATAAATTAATTACAAATAGAAAAAGTTGTCATTCATGAAAATTACAAAAAAAACAAAGTTATCAGAAATAATTTCTAATAAAAAACTTGTTAAAATTTTAGAAGAGTTTGGGTTTCCTTGTCTTTTTTGTCCTCACATGAAAGATGAAATTGAAAAACTGGAGATAGGTTATGTTTGTGATAATTATGAAATTGACTCTAAAAAATTGATTGAGAAGTTAAATGAAGAAGAAGCATAAATCAATAATTTTTTCGTTAGCATTATTAAATATTATATTTTTCTTCTTTTTCCTTGATTTTTCATCTTCTCCTGAATTGAAAGTAATTTATTTTGATGTAGGGCAGGGAGATTCTATTTTTATAGAGACTTCGTCAAAGCATCAAATATTAATTGATGGTGGTCCTTCAAAATCTTCTTTGTTGGAAAAACTTTCTTATTCAATGCCATTTTGGGATAAAAGCATTGACTTGATAATTCTAACTCATGTTGAGAAAGACCACGTTACTGGTCTTTTTGACGTTTTAGACAACTATGTAGTTGAAAATATTTTATGGTCAGGGGTAGAAAAAGAAACTAAAATAAATGATACTTGGGAAAAATTGATTAAAAAAGAAGGAGCAAATATTTATATTTCTGATGAAGTAGATAAAATAATTTTAGGAGAAACAACCCTAGATATAATTAATTTTGATAGAAATAAGTTTTTAAAAGATATAAATGACACCTCTGTTCTTTGCAAGCTTTATTTTAAAGAAAGCACGTTCCTTTTTACTGGAGATATTTCTATTAAAGTAGAAAAAGAAATAATAAATGATAATATTTCAGCAGATATTTTAAAAATACCTCATCATGGTTCTAAGTATTCTTCTTCTAAAGATTTTATAGAAAAAGTTAATCCCTTAGTTGCCGTAATCCAAGTTGGTAAAAATTCTTATGGTCATCCAACAAATGAAGTTTTGACACTACTGTCAAATTTTGGTATTAGAACATTAAGGAATGATATAAATGGAGACATAAAAATAGTCTCTGATGGAACAGATTATAAAATAATAATTAGTAAAAAATAAAATATATGGATTTTCCAATTGATAAAATTAAGATGGGAGATGAAAAAAGATTTAACTTGTCTGACCCTAAAGAGAGAGAAGAATATTTTCAATTAAAATGTGGGCCAGAAATAGAAAAATTAAGAAATTATTTGGACAATAATACTTTTATTGCCTATTTGCTTGGGAAGAAAAATTCAGGAAAGGGAACATATTCAAAAATGTTTATTGATGTAATAGGAGGAGATAAGATAGAGCATTTGTCTGTTGGAGATATGGTGAGAGGAATTGATGAAGAAATGCAAGATCCTGAAAAAAAAGCAGATTTAATTGCTTTTTTACAAAAAACTTATAGGGGCTTTGTTTCTTTAGAAGAGATTATTGAAAGTTTAGAAAATAGAGATACAAAAAGTTTATTGTCTGATGAGATTATACTTTCTTTGGTAAAGAGAGAAATTTCTAGAAGAAAAGGAAAAGTTATTTTATTAGATGGTTTTCCAAGAAATTTAGATCAGGTTAGCTTTTCTTTATTTTTTAGAGATTTGGTTGACTATAGAGACGACCCAGATGTTTTTGTCTTGATTGATGTTCCTATGAATATTATTAGCGAGAGAATAAAATGGAGAAGAATTTGTCCAAAATGTAATACATCTAGAAGCTTAAAACTTCTTCCAACGTCAAAGATTGGTTATGACGAAACTACGGAAGAGTTTTACTTAATTTGCGATGAAGCCAATTGTGACGGAGGAAGAATGATAATGAAAGAAGGAGATGAAAAAGGAATTGAACCTATTAAAGAAAGACTGCTTATGGATGAAGAAATATTAAAAAAAGCATATTCTCTTTACGGTGTTCCTAAAGTTTTATTAAGAAATGCTATTCCAGCGGACGTTGCTCAGGATTTTTTTGATGAATATGAATTAACTTCTGGATATTCCTTTGAATATGTTGATGGAAAGATTGAAACCATTGAAAAGCCATGGGTTGTTGCTGACGACCAGGGAGTACAATGTGTAAGCTTACAGGCTGCGCCAGTGGTTGTTTCTATGATAAAACAACTTGTTGAGGTTTTAAAAATATAATGATATAATGAGTTTGGTCCTATCAATTAAATTCTGAACACCTTTTCAATCGGGAACTTTAATATTTAACTACCTTGGTATTTAAATGAGGTACCCACGTGGATTTTTCAGATTCACAGATAGGACCAAAAACACTACCTTTGGTAGTGTTTTTTTATATAAAATAAAAACTCCTCAAGGAGTGTTTATTTGGTCGGGCTGCCGGGAGTCGAACCCGGGTCTTACGCACCCCATGCGCAAATAATACCATTATACTACAGCCCGAAAGAGCTTGCTTCTGATATTATTTTTTATCTAAAGATTTAATGCATTTTGTGCAAGCTAAAATTTTCTTGCCAGCAAATTCATTAAATTTTTTATTACTTGGGTTGGCAGGTACGGTTACTTTTTGTAAATTGGGATATTTTCTTTTCTTGGGAGAAGGATTATACTTAGAGATTAACTTATAATAACCTCCTTCCATAGAAGAAGACTTTCCGCAAATTGTGCATTTCTTTTCCATATGTGACCAGATTATCAAAAAAGCAAAATAATTGCAAGCTTCATCAACTTTATGCTAATATCGATTTATGGAAATAATAATATTCACACTTTTAATTCTTTTATTTTCGATTGTTATTCATGAGGTTGCGCATGGTAGTGTTGCTTATGCTCTAGGAGACTCTACTGCTAAAAATGCCGGAAGATTAACATTAAACCCTATAAGTCATTTAGACCCAGTAGGATCAATAATGCTTCCAGCGTTTCTTATTTTCCTAGGAGGTCCAGTTATAGGGTGGGCAAAACCGGTGCCAATTAATCCTTTTAATTTTACTGATAAAAAATGGGGTAATTTGAAAGTTGCGATAGCTGGACCATTAGCTAATTTTACAATAGCTCTCATCTTTGGGATTATAGTAAAATTTATTGCATTACCAGAAAGTTTTATAACAATTTTTTCTTTAGTTATTTTTTATAATATTGTTCTTGGAGTTTTTAATTTAATTCCAATCCCTCCGTTAGACGGTTCTCATATTTTATTTTCTTTTCTTCCAAGAAACTTAGAGCCAATAAAAATAATTTTATCCCAATATGGATTTTTCGTTTTATTGTTTTTGATTTTTTTAATCCCCGGAGGAATCACTTGGATTTTTTCCCTAGCAAGTAAAGGAGTAATGTTTTTTTTAAATTAATAATAAAT
>CAZDVN010000024.1:0-6747 GCA_964508955.1 uncultured Candidatus Saccharibacteria bacterium | reverse complement strand
AGCCCGTTAAAAAGGCTGCTGCAAAAAAAGTAGTTAAAAAAACTACAAAGAAAGTAGCTACAAAAAAAGTAGCAAAAAAGCCTGCAAAGAAAGTAGCTACAAAAAAAGTAGCAAAAAAGACTGCAAAGAAGGTAGGGTCAAAAAAATAGTTTTCTCCTAAAACAACTCTTACTGAGTTGTTTTAGTTACAATAACATTTTTAAAAAATATGGAAATAAAAATAAAAGCAACTAATACTGAATTAACAGATTATTTAAAAAAGCTTGTTGATCAAAAGATTAAAAAAATAGGAAAATTCTTATCAGATTATCCAGACTTAATAATCGAAGTTGAATTAGAGAAAGAAGGTAAACATCATCAGAAAGGTGAAATATTTAGAGCGGAAGCTCAAATAAAGCTTCCAGGAAAAAATACATTAAGAGCTGTTTCTAATAAGGAAAATTTTCGCCTTGCTTTGACAGAAGTAAAAGAAAGTTTACTTATTCAAATTAAAAAATACAAAGAAAAAAACTCAATTGAAAAAAGAAAAAAATCGCCAGCAATTAAAGAAGATTTTTGACCTTTTTAAAATATTGATATAATATTGTATTACTATGTTATTTTTAGATAAATTTTTTGGTAATGCAAACGAAAAATACGCAAAAGAATTAAGCCCAATAGTTAATAAGATAAATTCTCTTGAGGATGTTTTTAGTGTTTTTTCTCCAGAAGAAATTAAAAATAAAGTAAAAGAGTTGAAAGAAAGGTTGCTAAAAGGAGAAACTCTTTCAGACGTATTGCCAGAATCTTTCGCATTGACCAGAGAGGCAGGGAAGAGAACTCTTAATCAAAGGCATTTTGATTGTCAACTAATTGGAGGTATTGCATTGCACCAAGGAAAAATTGCTGAGATGAGAACTGGAGAGGGAAAGACCTTAACAGCAACTTTGCCTTTATGTTTAAATGCTTTACAAGAAAAGGGATGCCATATCGTAACTGTTAACGATTATCTTTCGAGAAGAGATGCTGTTTGGATGGGGCAGATTTATGACTTTTTAGGATTAAGTGTCGGATGCGTAAATCATGATCAATCTTTTATTTATGATTCTGAATTTAGAAAAGAAGAAGATGATAAAAAAAGAGACACCCTAGGAGGCTTTTTAGTTGTTGAAGATTTTTTAAGACCATGTTCAAGAAAAGAAGCTTATTCTACAGATATTACCTATGGAACAAATAATGAATTTGGTTTTGATTATTTGAAAGATAACATGGTTTACGATTTAAAAACTAAATCACAAAGAGGATTTAATTATGCAATAGTTGATGAAGTTGATTCAATTTTAATTGATGAAGCAAGGACTCCTTTGATTATTTCTGCCCCAGACGAAGAAAGTTCTAAGTGGTATTCTGAATTTTCAAAAATTATTCCTAAATTAAAAAAAGAAGAAGACTTTGAAATTGATGAAAAATTTAAAACAGTAACTTTAACAGAAAAAGGAATTGACAAGGTAGAAACAATTTTGAATATGGGAAATATTTATGATGAAAGAGGTATAAAATATCTTCATCACTTAGAGCAAGCCCTTAAAGCAGAAATTCTTTTTAAGAAAGATAAAGATTATGTAATAAAAAATGGAGAAGTTGTAATTATCGATCAGTTTACGGGAAGAATGATGCCTGGAAGAAGATGGTCTGGAGGTCTTCATCAAGCAGTAGAAGCAAAAGAAGGAGTAAGAATTATGCCAGAATCAATAACGCTAGCTTCAGTTACTTTTCAGAATTATTTTAGAATGTATGATAAATTGTCCGGAATGACAGGGACAGCAGAAACTTCTGCTGAAGAATTTGATAAGGTTTACGGATTAGAAGTTATTGTTATTCCAACTAATAAAAAAATAGTAAGAAAGGATTTGCCTGATAAAATTTATAAAACAGAGGAGGCTAAGTTTAGAGCAGTTGTTGAAGAAATTAAAGAGAGAAGTAAAACTGGCCAGCCTGTTTTAGTTGGAACAACTTCTATAGATAAAAATGAATATCTAAGCTTACTCTTATCGAGAGATGGTATTCCTCATAAAGTATTAAACGCTAAACATCATGAGCAAGAGGGTGAAATTATTGCTCAAGCAGGAAAAAAGAACGCTGTGACTATCGCCACAAATATGGCAGGTCGTGGAGTAGACATATACTTAGGAGGCAAGCCATCAACAGAAGAAGAAAATAATGAAGTTAAAAATTTAGGAGGTCTTTATGTTATTGGGACGGAAAGACATGAAGCTAGAAGAATTGATAATCAGCTAAGAGGAAGAACTGGAAGACAGGGTGACCCAGGGGAGACTCAGTTCTTTATTTCTCTAGATGACGATATTATTAGAATCTTTGGAGGAGACAGAATTAAGTCATTAATGGAAAGATTTAATGTTGATGAAAACATTCCAATTGAAAATAGTATTATTTCTAAAAGCATTGAATCAGCTCAAAGCAAGATAGAGGGAATGAATTTTGATTCAAGAAAACATGTATTAGATTACGATGATGTTTTAAACAAACAAAGAGATATAATTTATTCTAAAAGAGAAGAAATATTAGAAAAATCAGAAAAGAATGAATTAAATTTATTTGTTTTGTCTTTAATAAAAAATCATAATTACTCTGAGGAAGATTATGTAAAAAAGGAAAAGGAGGTTGGAGAAGAAAATATGAGACAAATTGAAAAGATAGCAGCAATAAGAGCTATTGATTCTTTATGGATAGAACATTTAGAAAACATGGAAAGCTTAAAAGACTCTGTAAGGCTTAGAGCCTATGGTCAGAGAGACCCTTTAGTTGAATATAAAAAAGAAGGACATCTTTTGTTTAAAGAAACCTTAGAAAATTGCGAAAAAAATATGATTGAAGGAATAATGAACGCAACTATTAATATAAAGCCTATTTCTTTAGATTCAGGGAGTAGCGAGATTATTAAAAAAGGAGGAAAAGAAGTCAACAGAAATGACCCTTGTCCTTGCGGTAGTGGTAAAAAATATAAAAAATGTTGCGGCATAGGAAAATAATATTTTGACAAAATATTCTTAATATCTTATACTCAAAATATATTTAATTAATAAGCAGTTCTGCTTTAGAGCAGAATTTTTAAGTTATGGAAATAAGAAACATTGCAATCATAGCGCATGTAGACCATGGCAAAACAACCTTAACGGATTCTTTGATGAGACAATCTGGTGTAGCCGAGGTTGGCTTTACTATGGATACAAGTGATTTAGAAAAAGAAAGAGGCATTACTATTTATTCAAAAAACACCTCTATTTTTTACAAAAATACAAAGATTAACATAGTTGATACTCCAGGTCACGCTGATTTTAGTTCTGAAGTAGAAAGAGTCCTAAGATCTATTGATTCAGTTCTTTTAATCGTTGATGCGCAAGAAGGGCCAATGCCTCAAACAAAATTTGTTTTAAAAAAATCATTGGAGCTTGGTTTAAAACCAATTGTTATTATAAATAAAATTGATAAACCTGCAGCTAGGCCAGAAGAAGTAAAAGAAATGGTTTATGAACTTTTTATGGATTTAAATGCAAACGACGAACAGCTTGATTTTGAAACTATATATGCGATTGGAAGAGATGGCATAGCTAAGAAAAACTTAGATGATGATTCAAAAGATTTAAGCCCTTTGCTTGATTTAATTTTAGAAAAAGTAGAATCTGCTTCCTCTGAAGAATTGTCTAAAAAAGAATTGAGAGCTCAACCATTTAATCTTGGATACGATAATTTCTTGGGAAGGCTTGCAATTTGCAGAATATATGAAGGAAAGCTTAAAAAGGGAGACGAAGTTTTCGTAAAAGGAATTGAAGAAAATCCGAGGAAAGGAAAGATTATTAAAATATTTACTTTTCATGGTTTAGAAAAAAAAGAGCTAGAAGAAGCAATAGCTGGAGACGTTGTTGTTGCTGCTGGAATTCCAGATATTTTTATTGGAGAAACAATTTGTAAAAGTCTTGATGTCGAAAACTTACCAGTTATTAAAATTGACGAACCAACCATTTCTTTAAATTTCTTAGTTAACAATTCTCCTTTTGCAGGAAGAGAAGGAAAGTTTGTTACTAGCAGGCAAATAAAAGAAAGATTAGAAAAAGAAACGGAGATTAATGTAGGACTTAAGATAGATTTTTCTTCGACTGATCAATATGAGGTTAGGGGAAGAGGAGAATTGCACATAGCTGTTTTATTGGAAAAGATGAGAAGAGAAGGTTATGAATTACAAATTTCTCAACCACAAGTTATTATTAAAGAGGAAGATGGCAAGAAATTAGAGCCATACGAAGAGGTTATTATAGATGTTCCTTCTGATATGTCTGGAATAGTTATAGAAAAACTTTCTAAAAGGAAAGGGGTAATGACAGAGATGAAACAAGACCTAGGCCATTGTAAAATTGTTTTTGAGATTCCAACAAGGGGCCTTTTGGGATATAAATCAGATTTTATTATAGACACCCGTGGAGAGGGCCTTTTAGCCAGCAGGGTAACGGGATTTAAGCGTTATGCCGGAGAGATAGAAAGAAGAAATGTTGGATCAATGGTTTCTATGGTTACGGGAAAAGCTTCTGGTTTTTCCTTGTTTAATTTGCAAGAAAGAGGAGTTCTCTACATTGGACACGCAGAAAATGTTTACGAAGGAATGGTTGTAGGAAATGTTTCAAAGGGAAATGATTTATCTGTTAACCCAAATAAAGGGAAAGAGCTTTCTAATATGAGATCTTCAGGTGCTGATGAAGCTATAAAATTGATACCTCCTATGCCAATTACGATTGAAAAAGGAATGAGTATTATGAGCAATGACGAATACTTAGAAATAACTCCTCACAATACAAGATTAAGGAAAAAATATTTAACTGATATTGAAAGAATAAGGCAAAAAAGAAAACAATAAAAAAGAGGGGAGCCCCCTTTTTTTAAAATGTTAAATAACTATAAATACAATAAAAATGAATAATTGTCCCTAATAAAACAAAAACATGAAAAAGATCATGAAAGCCAAAGTTTTTGTGAATATTAGGTTTTTTGATAGCATATATTATTGCCCCTACAGTATAAAAGAATCCTCCGGTTAATAGTAATATTATAATTTCGATTCCAACTGCTTTGTAGAGAGGATAAATAATTATCATTGATAACCATCCCATTAAAATATATAAAAAAGTTGCAAACCATCTCGGAGTTTTTTTCCAAAATGATTTGAAAAAAACAGTTCCAATTCCGAATAAAGCGATTATCCATATTACTATCGTTGCTGAAATTCCAATAGTCCCTTTTATTCCCAGAAGGCATAATGGAGTATATGTTCCTGCGATCAAAACATAAATCATTGCATGGTCCATCTTTCTGAAAATATCTATTTCTTCGGCGGAATGGCCAAAAAGATGATAAAAAGAACTTGAACCATATAGAAGAATCATGCTTAATCCGAAAACAAGGAATGAAAAGATTTTAATTGGATCATTTTGCTTATAGGCAAAATACAATAAAAAGATTGTTCCGATAATGGAAAGGATTAATCCTAATAAATGACTTAATCCGCTGAAGGGATCTTTTATTTTCATATTTTATATTTTATTTTTAAATCTTTAATTCTTTCGTAGGAATCATCAATTTGTTTTTTATTTATTTTTCCTTCCTTTACTGCTTTAAAAATTATATCTACAGCAGTATAGTAATCTTTTTCGTTATAAGTTTTTCCATTATTAGATATAATTAGAATATCACATCCTGCATTTATAGCCATTACAATTGACTCATTAAAACTATAATGGTCAATAATCGCACCCATTTGCATGTCATCTGAAACGATCACTCCCTTAAATTTAAGCTCTTCTCTTAAAATATTTTTAAGAAATATAGGGGAAAGAGTAGATGGAAATTCACTATCAATACTCTTATTGATAATGTGTCCAGTCATTATCATATCAGAATATCCATTTTCTATTAATTTCTTATAAGGGACAAGTTCTTCTTCTTTGTATGTTTTTGTGACATCAACCATTCCTAAATGAGAATCATTACTAGAGCTTCCGTGTCCAGGAAAATGTTTTATAGAGGTTATAATATTTTTCTCGTGAAGGCCTTCAATAAAGCTTGACGCATGACTAAAGACTTTTTCTGGATCACTAGAAAAGGACCTTTCCATTTGTCCAATTACAGGATTTAAGGAATTAAAATTAACGTCAACAACTGGAGCGAAGTTTAAGTTAAATCCTAGACTTGACAATGTTTCTCCTAGTGAAACGGCATATTTTTTTGTATTCTCAATTGTTCCTTGTCCCATTTTCTCTGCTGAAGGAATATTTTTAAATCCGTATTTATCTTTTAGTCTATTAACATATCCTCCTTCTGCATCAATAGCTATGAAAAGTGAAGAGTATTTTTTAAGATCAATAATAAGTTTTTTTGTTTGTTCTGGATTAATAATATTTCTTTCCATTGTTTTTCCTGAGGGATTATCCTCATCAAAAAGAATTACTCCTCCTAAGTTTAATTTTTTTATTGCTTTTACTATGTTTGATTCATCATTTATTTCTGTTCCCCTGAATCCAACTATTAACATTTGCCCAATTTTATTTTTTAATTCTTGATTTTCCGAAATTGAATTATTCTCTATTTTTTGTTCTTTGAAGTCATCATAATTTTTAAAATTAAAAAAAAATAAAATCGCAATTATTACAAAAAAAGAAAGTATTAATAAGTATTTAGAAACATTTTTCATATTATTTTAAC
>CAZDVN010000023.1:0-6976 GCA_964508955.1 uncultured Candidatus Saccharibacteria bacterium | reverse complement strand
AATAATTGCCATTTTAGCACTATCGCTTTTTCTTTGTCCTAATTTAATTACTCTTACATATCCTCCCTCTCTTTCTTTGTACCTAAGACCCAAGTCATCCATAATTTTTTTAACAACTCTCGGAGGAAAATAAGTAGCCAAATATCTTCGAGCAGCTAAATCACCTTTTTTTGCTCTAGTTATTTTTTTCTGAACAAAAGGAGAAAGCTCTTTTGCCTTAGCTTCAGTTGTTGTTATTTTTTCTTTCAACAATAAAGAAACGGCTAACGTTTTTAAAAGCGCTCTCCTTTGGTCTCTTTCTCTATTTAATTTTCTCCCTTTCTGTAGATTTTTCATATTATTTTTCTTTTTTCTTTGTAACCTTTTTTTTCTTTATTACAGTCTCTTCTTCTTTCTGCTCAGGCTCCGCTACCACATGCTCCAATAAGAAAGCTACTTGACTTGAAAGTATATTCAATGATTGACCCAATGCTTCTTCCGGAGAAATTGTTCCATCTGTTTGTATCTCCAATGATAATTTATCAAAATCAGTCCTTTTGCCAACTCTCATGTTTTCAACAACATAATTAACCTTTTTGATAGGAGTAAAAATAGCATCCATTCCTATGACCCCAACACTTCTTTTTATTTCTTTATCTTCAAAAACATAACCCAATCCTTTTTCTACTTTAATTTCAATTTCTATTTCAGTATTTTTATCAGTTATTGTGGCAATATGCAAATCAGGATTAGCTAATTTTAGATCAGAAGAATATTCAAAATCTTTTCCAGTAACTTTTTTTTCTCCCTTAATAATCAATGTTGCAATCTGAGGGTCTTCACCATACATCTTAAATCTTAATTGCTTTATATTCATTAAAATATGTAAAACATCTTCTTTTACTCCTTCTATCGTGGAAAATTCATGAGGAGCATTTTTGATTTTCACCTCTGTTACAGCTGCACCACCTAAAGAAGATAAAACAATTCTTCTAATTGCGTTTCCTAAAGTAATACCATACCCAGGGTATAAAGATTCTATCTCAAATATGGAATTATTAGGAGATATGTTTTTTTCTTTTATTGATGTTGGTAAAGAAATCATTTTTTTAAATATTTAATTATTACCTTGAATAATGTTCAAAAATTGTTGAAAGCTCTGATGGTAGCTGTACATCCTCAGAATTAGGATTTCTTGTAAGGCTTCCCTCTATCTTGTCAGAGTCATATGATAACCATTGAGGAAGCTTGTATTTCTTCATTATTTCAGGCAGATTTTTTAAATCTTCATTTCCCTTTGAGCCCTCTCTAATTGATATAATATCTCCAACTAAAACTTTCAAAGAAGGAATATCAACTTTCTTTCCATTTACTAGGAAATGTCCATGAGTAACAAGCAATCTAGATTGAGCTCTTGATTTTGCCCATCCTAATCTAAAAACAACATTGTCTAGCCTGTTCTCAAGTTTAGAAATTAACTTAGAAGAAACATTTGTTTCTGGGTTTTTATCTTCCATAGCATCGTAAACATATTTTTTGAATTGAGATTCTGATACATTGTACCATCTTTTCATTTTCTGTTTTTCTTTAATCTCTCTACCATATTCAGTCATATTGCTTCTTCTTTTTTTAGCTTTTTGTCCGGGCGGAAAAGGCCTCTTAATCATGGCACATTTTGCGGATAAACATTTATCTCCCTTGAGAAAAAGTTTTTCACCTAACCTTCTACAAATTTTACACTTTGCTGTTTTCATATTTTAAAAATTATAACCTTCTTGGTTTTTTAGGCTTGCAACCATTATGAGGGATTGGAGTAACGTCTTTTATCGAAGATATTTCAAAGCCCTGATTAGCAATTGACCTTAGCGCTGATTCTCTCCCTGAGCCTATCCCCTTTACAATAACTTGAATTTTTTTAATTCCCATTTTTTCGGCAATAGCTCCCAATGTTTCGGCAATTTTAGAAGCAGCAAAAGGAGTTGACTTTTTGCTTCCCTTAAATCCTAATTTTCCAGCTGACTTACTAGCTAAAACATTTCCCATTGGATCAGCCAAGGTAAGGATTGTATTGTTGTATGAACTAAAGATATAGATTCTTCCTTCTTTGCTTATAGAAGATCTAGAAACCTTAGGTTCTTTGCTTAGAACCTTTTCTAGCTGCTCTCCTTCTTTAATCATCTCTTCTTCAGTTTTCTTAATTACGTGTTTTTTACCCATATTGTATTATTTCCTATTTAGGTGCTGGAGCACCCTTTCTTCCAGAACCAACGGTTTTTCTAACATTGCCTCTAGCTGTTCTACTATTTATTCTGGTAGTTTGACCTCTTACAGGTAAACCTTTAGAGTGTCTTCCTCCTCTCCATGAACCAATATCTTTCAATCTTTTGATATTTACCATAATGTCTCTCTTCAAATCTCCTTCTACCTTATGATTCTTTTCAACATATTCTTTTATTAGGCTAATATCATCTTGCGTTAATTCTTTAACTTTTTTATTTTTATCGATATTACAATTTTTCAATATTTTTAAAGCCAAAGATGGACCTATGCCATAAACATATTGTAAACCAATTTCCATTCTTTTTTCATCAGGAATATTAATTCCAAGTATCCTTGCCATAATATATTAATTAAGCACCCTGTCTTTGCTTATGCTTTGCATTATTTTTACAAATAATATAAACTCGCCCTCTTCTGCGGACAACTTTACAGTCTTTGCAAATTTTCTTAACTGATGGTTTAACTTTCATTCTTATTTTTTTCTAAATGTTATTCTTCCTCTTCTTGGATCATAAGGAGTTGTTTCAACTGTTACCTTATCTCCAGGAAGTATTCTTATTCTATAAACTCTTAACTTACCTGCCAAATGAGCCAGGACTTCTGACTTGTCTTCTAATAGAACTTTGAAAAATCCATCTGGCAAACTTTCCAATACTATTCCTTCTTTTTTAATCTTGTCGTCTTTTTTTACCATGTGAAAGATATTAAAACAATAGCAAAACTTTTACTTTTGGTCAAGGGACAAAAACTATTAATATTTTTAATCATTAAATTTTAATTCTATATTTATTTTTTCTTCTTTCTGGGGCACGTTAAATCGCCAAAAAGGAGACATATTTATTTCGACCTTATCTATTTCTGGCATACTTTCAAGAATGGAGATTGAAGAAATTTTATCTTTATTTGCCAAGCTTTCCTTAATTTTTTTATCTTGAATTAAAAAATAAGTTTTAGCTTTAAAAACAAGCTTCAACTCAATCTTATTTTCAACATTTTTTTGTTCTATTATTTCACAAAAGATACTACCTGGAACAATCTTTTTTAAATTAGAAACTTCCTTATTGATAAAATGTTCTCCTATTTTTATCAAATCTTCTTTTCTTACAGAGAGAACACTGCTTTCAAATTTTCCAGATACACTAAACTTTTCTGCTTCTGCTCCCTCCTTTGCATTAATATAAAAATCATTCATCTTTGTAGATATTTTTTCTAGGTCATAAGCATAATTTCCAGGGATTGAATCAATCAAAACTTGTTTAGCCTCTTCTTTGTATTTTTTTTCAAAATTTTCTTGAGCAAGTAGTAAATCATTATTTGTAACTATCTTTACTTCGGACTCTTCTCCTCCCCCTAAAGAAGAAATAGTTTCTGCCCAGATATTAGAATAATATTTTGTATCTAAGAGACCTGGAACAGAAAAAATAGCGCTAGAAATATTATACTTTTTTCCAGCTTCTTCAGCTGTAACATTGATATCTATTTGCCCTGGAGTACCATCTAGCGCTATTCCTGGAATAGTAAAAGCTTTATCGGCCTTGTATATTAAATCATCAGGAGTAGATAAAAATCTTGTAAAAATTTTTAAAGTTATAGGTGTACTTTTATTATAAACTCTAATAACCCCTGACGCTCTTTTTATATTAGAATCGGTTCCAGTTGAAAAGAAATTTTCGGAACTTTCTCTAACGTCAGAAAATATTATTCCAGGAATAATTGCTTTTTCAAGATTAACTAAAGATTCTACAGCATCAATAGTGACTAATGCTTCCATGGAAACATCTTCTAAGTTGGGGTAAATTTTAACTTCTGTTTTTTCTGGAACAAAAAAGAATATTGCAACTAAAGAAATAATTATTAACAAAAGAATCAAAAGAAAAGGATTCTTTTTCTTTTGTTTTTCTCCACAACAAAAATTATCTTCTTTGTTTATTTTTTCATTAGGAATAATGTCGTATATTTTTTTTGACATATGTTTAGCGATTTATAACAGCTCTAATTCTTCTTACTCCAGCACTTGAACTTTCTTCTTTTATTATCTTAAATGATTTTAAGAGATTTGTCTTCTCTGCGTGAGGACCAACACATATTTCTTTAGAGAAAACTTCTCCTGTGTTTTCATTTAAAATTGTCCATACGTTCACTTCACTAGGATACTTTTCTTTGAAAAAAGAAAGTGCTCCTGATGACAATGCTTTTTCTAAAAGCATTGTTTCTTTTTTAATTGTTAAACTCTCTTTAATTTTTGAATTAACTAAATCTTCAACTTTTTTAATTTCTTCTGATGTCATTTTTTGATTATATGAAAAATCAAATCTCAGTCTTTCGCTGGTAATATCTGATCCCATTTGAGAAACTCTCCCTCCTAAAATCTTTCTTAATGCTGCATGCAATAAATGTGTTGCTGTGTGCAAGTAAACAATTTCTTCAGAATCGCTATTCCCTACTCCTCCAAACTTTTTTTCTACTCCAGCCCTAGAGATTTCTTGATGTTTTTTAACCTCTTCTATAAATTCTTTTTCATTAATTTTTATTCCTTTCTTGTTCAGCTCTTCCCTAATCATTTCAATAGGAAAACCATAGCTTTGATAAATATCAAAGGCTTCTTTTCCTGAAATATCTTTTTCAATTTCTAAAATCTTTTTTAGTCCCCTATCAAGGGTTAGATAAAATTTATCTTCTTCTTTTTTAATAACCTCAATAATCTTTTCTTTATTAGAAAGCAATTCAGGATAAACATCTTTATATTTTTCAGCAATAAAATCAATTAAAGTAATCCAAAAACCTTTACCTAAATCAAGAATTTTACCATACCTTACAATCCTTCTTATTAGCCTTCTTAAAACATACCCTTGTCCAATATTACTTGGAACAATTCCCGCATCAATTACGAAAATAGCGCTTCTCATATGATCCGCTATTATTCTAAAAGATGCTTTATTTTCTAAATATTTTTTTCCGGAAATATTTTCTAATTCAGAAATAAGGTCAGAAAATAAATCTGTTTCATATGCAGAATTTTTTCCTTGAAGCAAAGATAACAATCGCTCGAATCCTATCCCTGTATCAATATTAGTTTGATTCAATAATTCATATTTCCCATTTTCGTTTTTAAAATATTGCATAAAAACTAAATTCCATACCTCTACATATCTTTTACAATGATCACAGTTAGGACCGCACTCAGGCCTTCCACAACCAAAAGATTCTCCTCTATCATAATGTATTTCTGAGCATGGCCCACAAGGACCTGTTACAGAAACTGGTCCCCAAAAGTTATCTTTCTTAGTGCACTCTATTATCTTTTCTTTTGCAATTCCGTTTTTGATCCAAATACTTATTGCTTCTTCATCTTTCAAAATATCTCCTTCTCCTCCAAAAACTGTTACAAATATTCTTTCTTTGTCCATTCCCAACCTTTCAACTAAAAACTCTAGAGCATATTTTATAGCTCCTTCTTTAAAATAACCATTTTCATCTTGACCTATAGACCAGTTTCCAAGCATCTCAAAAAGCGTATGATGCGTATCATCTCCAATCTCTTCAATATCATCAGTTCTAAAACATTTTTGACAGCTTGCTAAATGCCTTGAACCAAAATCATTGACCACATTCTTTTCTCCTGAAAGATATAAAGAAAATTGTTGCATTCCGGCAGTAGTAAAAAGAACACTTGGGTCTGTTGGTAAAAGAGAAGAAGAAGGCACAATTCTATGCCCTCTTCCAGCAAAAAAATCTAGAAATATTTTTCTTAATTCACAAGAATTCATAATCTTATTTTAACAAATTAGAAATATTTGGTCAAATAAAAAAGCACCGCGTACGCGGTGCTAAATATTAATCTTCGTCTGTTATTTTCTTCCTTGCTTGCTCTATTATTTTAGCAGCGGCATCCTTTCCTCCTAGCCCGAAAGATAATCCCAGCGCTAAAGTTAGCGTTCCAACAAAACCTAAAATTAAAGCATTAACAATCTCAGGAGCTACTCCTAATTGAGACAAAGCTGCTAAAATGGCAAAAACATATATTCCTCCCTTAACAATGGTTCCTAGTAAATTAACAAAATTAACTCCCATTTTTTTAGTTGAAACCTTAACAAGCTTTTCAATAATATCTGCTGAAACTATAGCTACAACTAAAATAATAATAGAAACTATTAGTTTTGGAGTCCAAGCAATTATACTTTCAAGTATTCCTGAAAAAGCTTTCCATTGCATAATATCGGTAACAATTATTAAAAATATAACCACTAATATCCATTTACAAATTGAACCAATAAAACTTGATGGACTTACCTTTATCTCCGCATTTGCTAAGGCATCTTTCCATCCTGTTTTTTCAAAAATAGAATCGAATTTTAATCTTTTTAAAAGTCCGGAAACTAATTTTCCCAACCATATTGAAATAATCCAACCAATTATAAAAATTGTTATAGAGATCAGAAGGCTTGGGATAAAACTTAATATTTCGCTCCAAGCACTATGAAGTGCTTGTGCTGTGATTGATGAAAAGCTTTGTGCCATATTTTTTTCCATTTTTTATATATATTCCAAATCATTAAGATAAGAAAAAATATGAAATAATGGTATTACTTGTTTAAATTAATTTAATTATAACACGGCAAGAGAAAAGGTCAATAAAAAAACTCCCAAAAAGGGAGCTAATCAGTGGACCGACGGGGACTCGAACCCCGAACCCCCTCATTGCAAATGAGGTGCTCTA
>CAZDVN010000022.1:0-7405 GCA_964508955.1 uncultured Candidatus Saccharibacteria bacterium | reverse complement strand
TATATATACAATAAATATCCTTTTTTATTTCAATCAGTTTATTTCCCTTAATTATTTATATAAAATAACCTTCATTTCTAACTGTTTAATCTTTCTTTTTTAAAACAATGTTTCTCGAAAAATAACTAAAATTTTGGTATACATATTGAATCATCGTTATTTTTTTCAAATATAGTTCTAACGTCGTCCACGATGGCACCCATCTAAAAACATTCATAGGAAAATTTTCACAGGCAATTCTTTTATATTTTATAAATTACTCATGTCTTAATGCTTCCATAGGGTTTAGTTTGGAAGCTCTTTGGGCTGGATAGTATCCAAAAATAACTCCTATTCCTGCTGATACAAAAAATGCCAAAAGAACAGACTGAACACTTACAATAGTAGGAACACTTCCAAATTTAGAAACTAAATAAGAAGCACATAGTCCTAATAATATTCCAATAATACCTCCAATAAAAGTTAAAGAAATTGATTCTAGTAAAAATTGATTATTTATATCTTTTCTTCTGGCTCCTAATGATTTTCTTAATCCTATCTCTCGCGTTCTTTCGGTAACGGTAGTCAACATCATATTCATAATTCCAATACCTCCAACCAACAAAGATATTCCTGCAATTGCTCCCAAAAGCAAACTTAGTGTTCCAGAGATTGAAGACATGCTGTCCATAATATCAGCTTGATTCATAATACTAAAATCTGCTGAGTCAACATTTTCTATTTTATGCCTTGTTAACAATAAAGTTTGAATATCTTCCTCAGCTTGATTCATATATTTCACTGCTGATACCTCAATATTAATAGTAGAAACAGAATTATTTCCAGTAAAATAATGCTTAGCCACAGTAATCGGAATATAGATTAAATCGTCAGCATTGTTCATTCCTGAAACCCCCTTTGATTCGATTACTCCAATAATAGTAAATTCCGTCCCCGAAATTTTTATTTTTAATCCCGTTGGGTCAACGTCATTTCCAAAAAGATTATCTCTAGTCTCAGGTCCTAAAACTGCTACCTTAGAAACACTTTTTACCTGATTTGACGTAATAAAATTACCTATTGAAACTTCTAAACTTTTAACAGTTTTATATGCTTCATCTATTCCATAAATACTAATATTAGCATTATTCCCCTTATAAATAACTTGCTCGCGAAAAGAAATAATTGGAGCCACAGTTTTTAGATTATTAACTTGGTTTTTAATGACCTCGGAATCTTCTAAGGTTAAGGTACTAGCTGATCCAGAGCTACTTTTTACCATTGATCCATAACTTTTTTGAGAACCAGGAGAAACTACTAAGAGATTAGAACCTAAAGATTCAATGCTACTCTGAATACTTGCAGTTGAACCCTGTCCAATTGAAACCATGGTAATAACCGAAGCAATTCCAATAACAATACCTAGAATGGTCAAACTAGACCTTGATTTATTTGAGGAAAGAGAAATATATATTTCTTCAAGCAAGTCAGTAAAAACCATATTATTTAATTTTTAGTAATTCTGATTTATCAGCATCTGCATCAGAGACAATCAACCCATCTTTTAGTTCAATTACTCTATCAGCATGATCGGCTACATATCTTTCATGAGTAATTAAAATTATAGTATGCCCATATTCCTTATTCAATTTTTGGAATGTGCTAAGAACAATATCTCCTGTCTTAGAATCAAGATTTCCCGTCGGCTCATCAGCTAATATTAAATCTGGATTATTTACTAAGGCTCTAGCAATAGCGACTCTTTGCATTTGTCCTCCCGATAATTGACTTGAACAATGATGCCACCTATCTTTCTCAAGTCCAGCTGAGATTAATGCTTTTTCTGTTTTTTCCATTCTGTCTTCTTTTTTAATTTTGCTATCATAAATCAAAGGAAGCATTACATTTCTTAATACGTTTGTTCTTGATAAAAGATTAAATGATTGAAATACAAATCCAATTTTTTGTGATCTAATCTGAGCTAATTCATCGTCACTCATATTAAGCATATCTTTACCATTCAAAAAAAACTTACCTGAATTTGGCTGATCTAATGATCCTAAAATATGCATTAAGGTTGACTTACCAGAACCTGATGGACCGATAATAGCAACGAACTCTCCTTTTTTTATTTCAAAAGAAACTCCTTTTAAGACCACCGTCTCAACGTCACCTGTTTTATATTTTTTTACAATATTATCGCACTTTATCATATTTATTTTTGAATTTTCATCTTCCTCTACCTCCCCCAGGAATAACCTGTTTTATATTTTCCGTATTTCCAGGAACAAACTGCATAGCGTTAATTTTTTTTTCATTAGTATCTTTTTCAGCAACATTTTTAACAACAGTACTTGTCACAATTTTATCTCCAATTTCTAATCCGTTCTTAACTTCAATTAAATAATCATCCGTAATACCAATTTCAATTATTTTCCTTTCTATCGTACCATCATCATTCATAACACTAACAAAGCTTTTTTCATCCATAACTTTAACGGCACTAATTGGAATAACTAAAACATCAGAAACTGATTGAATGATAAGACTTGCTGATATACTCATGCCTGGCTTTACACTTTCATTATCCGTATTAAAATAAATTTTAACGCCATAACTAACAACTCCTTGATTCGCTGTTCCGATTGTATCTACTTCATATACTTCTCCCTTTACAGTAAAATCATCTAAAGCATCAAAAGTAATATTTGCTTCTTGCCCAACTTTTACATTAGCAATATCAACTTCATTTAAAATAATTGTTGCTATTTTTTCATGTGTAATAATTGATCCCATTATTGCATTGACATTAACCATATCTTCTTCACTAACATTTACTACAGAAATATTCCCAGAAAAAGGAGATCTAATAGAATAATTGGCTAATGTTTCTTGAGCATCATCCAAATCAGCTTGTTTTTGTTCTACGGCTAACTGTTTGATTCTTACTTCTAAGTCAGTTGCACCTTCTTTTATTTTCTCTAAAGATAGCTCTCTTACCTCAATTGCTCTATCAGAACTAATAATAGCATCTTTATTAACATCAATACTGTTCTTAGCGGAAAGCAGTGTTAAAAGATGGCTATTAGTTTTACTAGTATATCCATTTAATGTTGAAAAATGCGTATCAGCAATAGGATTATATGTTCCCAGTTTATCAGATAAAATATACTTATAAATTTCAATTAGATTATTTATACTCCTAATAGACTCCGCAATTAATTTAGTAGTATCATAAGTTTCGAAAATTAAAGCTTCAATTGTTTCTTTGCTTGAAAAACGACTAGTTGTTTTATAGTTAGTCGCACTTTTTTCATAGGCCGCTTTAGCGGCAATGTATTTATCATAAACATCTTTTTTATATTGAATAGCTTCTTCATCATATCTAATAATTGAAGAATAATAATAATCCAAATTTTCTTGATATGAACTCATATTATCTAAAAATAAAATTTTGCTTAAGCCAGTCATTATTGATGATAAATCAAGAAAAGCATTAGAAACGTTATTAAAACCATCGTCATAAGCCTTTTCTAAATTGCCTTCAGCTTTTATTTTTGATTCCTTGGCTTCAATCAAAGAATTTTCTGATTGAAGAAGAGTTAATTCATCTACTGACTCTTGTGTCTCTTCTAGATCTAGTTGAGCGGTTTCCAAAGATATTTGAGCGGCCTTAAGATTCTTTTCGCCAACACTACTATCAATTTTAAAAAGCAAATCTCCTTTCTTTATTTCTTCTCCATTCACGACATAAACACCTGTAATTTTACCTGAAACTTCTGAAGTTAATTTAACTTCTTCCATTGGATAAATTTGTCCTGTTCCAGAAACAGAAATATTAATATTTCCATTTTTGACAGCTTGGGTTATATTTTGAACAATAGTTTTTTGAGAAATAAAATAATTCACAACAAAAGGAGAAGAGATAATAATAATTAAAAATATCACTGATAAAATCCTGTGATTAAATATTAATGCTTTAATACCAAAAAAAATCTTTTTAATCTTTCCCATGTTTTACATTTTTATTTATTATTCTATAATTCTTAATACCTTGACCATCAATAATTTATTTCAATTCAAGGAATCCTATTTTTTATAACATTCCTTAAAACATTTAGAACCATTTCTTAAATCAAGGCATTCCTTAATACATTTTTTTTCTATTTCATCAAAATGAAGTAAATCTATAGAAATGTTCATGTCTTTCTCGTCAAACTCTTTAAATTTGAAATCTATTCCCCTACTTATAGATGGCAAGTCTTCTTTATTCGCTAGTCTTACTTTGTTTGCCTTAAAATTAAAATTTTTACCACTTCCAACAATGACTACAAACTGTCCTTTTTCCACCTTTACATTATTTTCCATATTCGTTGTTTCAATCCTGCGTAATCCTTGTGGAGTTTGTAAAATTAAATAATCTTCTTCTTTTTCAAAGACAATGCCTGATATTCCATTTTTACGTATATCCATTAATGACCTAAAAAATATTCTTGCTGATTCATTTCCAAGCCTTGCTTGATTTTCAAAATTTTGCCCTAAATTAGTATATGTTAAAATACCAGCAAAAATCATAATTGACAAAATCATTCCAATTGCTAAAAAACCAAACGGTTTTTTATATGAAAAATCATTTTTTGTCAACAAATATCCCGATAAAAAAATTAATATAATAAAGACAATTACCATCAAGTAAGGAAATGATTCCAAAAAAGCAAAAATACCAAATTTCCCAAAACTTAAATATTTAAGATTATCAGTTTCTTTAAAGTAGAAAAAAATTAAATTAAGAAAAATGATTGATAAAAACACGCTTAGAGTAAACGCAGTTCCTAGCCCTAATTTTTCGGCCAAAAAAATGTACTTTGATTTAATCTTAACCTGCCCAGCTTTAATCTTTCCCATTATTAAATTTTCTAACTTTTCATCTTTCATGATTTTTATTTATTTCCTCTAACTTACTTCTTATTAAATTTTTACCTCTCATGATTAATGTTCCTACTGTATTTTTAGGAATTCTTAAAATATCGCTTATCTCGTCATAAGACATACTCTCAAAATAAAATAAAACTATTGGCTCTTTATACTTAATGTCTATAGTGTTAAGAACTTTTCCTACAGCATCCTTTAAGAAATTCCTGTCTACTTCCTTCATAATGTCAACATTCTCATCTACTAACCTATACTCCAGGTCTTCTAAAGAAATTCTGCCGCTTTTACTTTTTTTTAAGTAATTAACGGCTTCGTTATGAGCTATTCTATATATCCATGAAGAAAATTTTTTACCTGGGCCAAATCCATATAAATTTTTATATACTTTCATGAAAACGACCTGAAGGATATCTTCAATATCATTTGGATCACTCAAAAACTTACGTAAATAGCGTAATAATTTTTTTTCATAGCGTTTAATAATGTTCCTGTATAAATCTTTATCACCATTAAGAATTGCAGCTACTATTTGTTCGTCGGTTAATTGATTCATAGCTTATAAATTCATAATAGCACAAGGCAGTACTGTGCAAAAATCATGTTTCTATAACGAAGAAAATCAGCTTATTCCTCTATATTCTCTATTCTTCTTTGGTCATGTCTAGGTCCGAAAACTTTTCCTTTTTTAGGTACGTTAACTTCTCTTTCTTTTATTTTATCAAATTCAGCTTGAGTAGTCGCGTTAATTTTATCAATTTTTTGTTGCTTCCAAGATGTAATATCCATAACTTCCCATTTAGCTAATTGCATCTCCCTTTGAGATTCCATTTCAATTCGCTTAGTTTGCATTTCATTTTTTTGTTCTTCGGTTAATATTGTTTTAAATCTATTCTGAAACTGCTGAATATGATTAGAGACATTCTCAGAATCAGAAGCAAAAACGCTCATAATTCCAAAACTAGAAATGATTAAAGTGGAAACAACTGACATTAGTAAAAATTGTTTTTTGTTCATATGTTATTTTATATTTATTATTTTTTATAATCCTCTTTATATATAATACAACACACAAACTTTTTTATTTCAACTTTTTTATTATTAAAAATATTAAATTCCGATAAGACAAATTCCCTGCCGTGGAATATAATGAGACTTAAATCGCTTTTCTTTAATTGTTCCGTCGGAATAAGTAACAATGTAATCAAAATAAGCGTCTGCTCCATCATACGGAGCATATGTACATTTTATTTTTCCAGAACTTAAAGTATAAGTTTTAATATATTTTATTGGTAAAGGCTTAACTATGTTATATATGACAGGTTCCTTTTTTTCTATAATTCTTCCGTCTTTAGCCCCCCATATTTCAATATATAATTCTTGTCCAATTAATTTAGCCTGTATTAAAATATAATTTCCTGTATCGTTAATAAACTTAAAATCGGGAAGAGGATTATAGATGGTGGCATCTGTTCCAGCGGGCTTATAGTAAGGCATATCGTAAGAATGATTTTGTCTCATAGTTATTGGTAGGCCTGATTCAAGAATTGTCCTAAATAAAGTTGTGCTTATATGGCAAAGCCCTCCTCCAAATTCATAATGTATTGAATCTCCCTTTATTACTGCTTCTTTTTCATACCCATGTTCTTCGTCAATATCTCCCAATGCTTTTAATGTAGAAAACTCTTCTCCTGGCTTTATCAATAATCCGTTGAGAGATTTTGTTCCATTCTTAATGTTTAAGGTGCGTGCCGTTGTTGATCCCTCAAAGCCTAAAGAGTATTTTCCGATAATTTCCCTTATCCCGTAACCATTTAAATTTTCATCAATATTTTTTGGGAAAGGCAAAGTGTTGACAGTAAGAATTAACTCATTAAAGGGATTCTCAATCAGGTTAGATAAAATTTCCACAGTTAGGTCAATATCTAATTTTTTCCCCTCTTGGCCAGGTTCGAAGTTTTTAACAATGTTGCCATCAAAAACAAACTTGGGTAAAGAAGAAATCTGATCTATATCAACTGCAATATTTTTTTTAATGAACTCTCTAATGTTATCTTTATCAAGGCCAATTACTAAGGTGTCATCTTCCTTGGACAATAAAATCATTTCTAAAAATTCTTGTTTAGTAATGTTCCAATATCTTTTTAAGTATCTTAATTTAACTGGCGCTAGGTTAAGAACATCTTCTATCTTGTCTTTTGATTTAAAGCAATCATTTTCTGATATTTCTGGGTTCACGTATTCCCCTTCCAATAATATGTCAGAAAAATTAAGTTTCTTAATATTGTTTTTTAAGACAACCAAAGAATTATCGTAATCAATCTTTTTCCCACCTTTGCCTGCCTTAATCAACAAATTGTTACTATTATCAAAATAGTAACAGGCATTTCGATAATCAAATAAAGAAAAATCTTCTTTCAAATAACTAATAATCTTTTCATTATTAAAATCAACTGTTAGTCCAATATGATTTTTTTTATTTAAAAATAGTTTTATC
>CAZDVN010000021.1:0-7962 GCA_964508955.1 uncultured Candidatus Saccharibacteria bacterium | reverse complement strand
GCTTGTGTCATTGGTCCGAAGTAAGATGTTTCACTTCCTGCGTTACCAACAGCAGTAGCTGAGTCAGAATTTAAGAAAATTTGTAGGTATTTTACATCGTTACCTGTAGAGCCTAGCTTTAAATTTGTATTAAATTGAAATCCAGCTGGTAGTCCACTTACAACTGGTGTTGTAACTGGAGGAGTTGTTGGTTGTTGTGCAGCTAATAACTGTACAACTAAAGCCATCAATCCGTCATTGTCACAGCTTGATAGATCGTTTAGAGAACAAGCTGAAGCAACTGGAGATAATACAATGCTTAAAGCAAAAACCATACTTGCGATAATACCGAATTTGTTTTTACTCATTTTTGTTTTATTTTTTGTTGAATTTATTATTTATTTTAATGTCGTTTGTCGACCATTAAGTTGTCTATCCTATGTCACTCTGTTTTATCCCCTGTATAGGGAAGGAACAAAACAGAATGACAATAAGATAGATTAACTCACAAACAACTGTTGTGCATCCTCCTCTTTAAGATTCATCTTCAAAGGATAACCCTGAAGATGAACCTCATAAAGAAAGGATACGATTGACTGACTTCTATCGCTTCTATTCTCTATTCATTAATTGTTATAATGAAGAGAGAACAGAAGCTATAGTTATTCTTTTACTTCTTCTTCTCCTGATTCTTCTTCCTCAACTTCTTTTGGTTGGATTTGGTAGATTGTTTCCATCGCTTCTAAGTAGTTGCCAATTAGAAAATTCTCCTTGGCTATCTCCAAAAGACTTAACTGTTTCTCGTTTAAATTGTTTTCGTTAGATTCAAGATTTTTGATTTCACCTTCAACAGATAATTTATAAATGTCACGAAGAGTTTGATAGTCTTCGTTGTCATCACTTATTAATGAAGCATTGCTTGTTCCTTCAAACTTACTTACTCCTGAAATAACACGTTGAGCTAACTCAACTTTTTTATCCTCAGATAATTTTGAAACAACTGTCAAAGCTTCCCTTGCTTCATTTACTATACTTGCTTCTAACTTTCTATTCTTATTTTCTCCTGCTTTTGAAATCTTGTCAAGTTGGACTAAAATCTGATCTACTTGTTTAACTCTGGCAACAGTTTGTTCTTCTGGGGTCATGAATGACATTTTCATTTGGTCACATGTCTTTTTAATACTATAGAGGTTGTCTCCTGGGTTCGTGCCTTGAGCAGTGATTATGGCAAAACCAAAGACTGCAACAATCAGACCTGATAGAACAGGAGCTAATACTTTTGGAGTTTCAAAGACATAAGCAATTTTGTTTATAAGGGATTCAAAAGAAAATAGAATTTCTTCTTTTTCAAATTGCTTGGAAAGAACCTCCCTCTTAGTAAAAACTACCCAATCGTTATTGGGTTTTATTTCTTTCAATGATTCTAGTTTTTTGATTAAGTTTAATTCATCCATAGGTCTCTATAGATACAGACGTAGGAGAAGCAGTTTTGTTACAAAAGTTTATGCTTCTAAGAACCTCTTAAGTTGTTTCATTCCTCTATGAATAATTACTCTGGCATTCCCCTGAGATTTTCCTAAAGCTCTTGCTACTTCAGAAATTGGTTCTTCTTCAATATAGTACATGGAAACTGCAATACGATGATCATCGTTAAGTTTTGCTAAAGCAACTCTTACTTCTCTCATGTCATCATTCAGGACAGCCTCCTTTTGAATGTCCTGATTGTGGTCAGGAACAATCTTGTCCAGATTGTCCAGATTGGCTGGATTCTGGTCTTTCACTCTGTAATAGTCATATATTAGATTTCTGGCTACACGGAATAAAAAGCCAGAAGGATTCTTAATTTCTTTATCATTGACTATCTCTTTCCAAAGACGAGTAAAAGTTTCTGATGTTAAGTCTTGAGCTAGGCTCTCATTGCTAACCTTAAAAAAAACAAAGCGATAGATTTTATCTACATGCTCGTCATATAGTTGCGAAAAAAATTGTTCTTTAAATTGTTGGGTTTGCATTGTCTTTTGTGTAGTGTCTATGTCCAGTATTAACTATTCTATGTCCTCTATTGTCCAGAAGGGTTGTCCACAATAACTTATACTTGTCCAGTAGTTGTCCACATCCCTTTTCAATGTCCAGAACCGTGTCCAGAATGTCCAGAACCATGTCCAGAATGTCCAGAACCGTGTCCAGAATAATTTCAGTATGTTTTGTTTATCTCGTAGAGAGTTGCCTTACCTCCTCCGATTGTTGACACTATTTTCATGTCCTTCAAACCTTTTAATTCCCTTCTAATTGTTCTTGGGTTCATTTCAGGGAAATAACTACTTATTTGATTTGATTTTATATTTCCCTCTTCTTGAAGTATTTCTAAAACTTTAAGTTGGATTGGAGTAAGCTCTTCGTAATTTATATCTCTCAGTTTTTTAACTTCTTTCTTCTCTTCTTTTTCCGTATTACTTTCTTCTCTCGGAGCAATAGCTTCAACTAGAACTTTCTCTCTTTTGATTTCTATAGGAATAGGTTTTTTAACCTCTTTGAATTTTAATATCTCAGGAGAGAAAGAATCCTTTAAGATATCATATTCGTTTTCTAAAATTAGGAAGTTCTTTTCTGAGACCCATTCTTGTTCTTTGGCCAATACAAAATAGGTCTTAACAAGTTCAACCTTAGATAACACCTTTTCTAATGCTTGCTCTCTTTCTTTAAGAGTAAATGAGGCAGATTTTTCTTTCACGATATTGGAGAAAAACAAAATATCCAAAGCTTCCTTTCTAATCGCAAAAGCCATAGGTTCTCCTTTTGGGAAAAGACCTGTTACTTTGTATAAGGCGCTTGTTAGCTTTATAATATTCTCCTCCTTCATTAGACGTTATTATATGATAACAAGACCTTAAAGTCAACGCAAAAGAAAAAGGTTTAGAATTATTCTAAACCTTATATTTATTGTCTCTTGAGAGAAACAAGCATTTCCTTGTCTTCGTTTGATTTAATCTTTTTTATTTTTTCCAATGCCCACTCTCTCAACTCAGGAGACGCATTGGCAATCATAACAAGATATTCAAACTCCAAAGAACCTTTCTTGATTTCTTCATTGAGCGCTTCTCCTCTCTTACATGCTTCTATCCTCACTTCTTTCGGATTGGAATCATTGGAAAACCTATTAATGATTCTAACGTTTTCTTTATAGAATGCCTTCCAATCGGCATAAGGAATCTTGAAAGAAGTCATTCTCTCAAAACAAAGATTCAAAACAGAATCAATGAATTCTTTCATGTAAGGAGGAAAAGAAGAGAAATTACTGAGAAGACTATCAAGAAACATCAAATAGTATTGATGAGGCTCTTTTTCTTCTTTCAATTTTTTCTTGAGTTCGATACAAGAGATATTCCAAAATGGAACATCTTCATAGTTTTTTAGGCAGGAATTGGCCCAATAGCCAATATCCCCCTTCCTCTTAATTTTCGAAATAATTTTTATCATAATCTCTCCCTTGAGATTTGTTCTAAGAACTTCCAACTGCGGAAGCTCCAAACTTTCAAAATACTTGTTAGAAAGTATTCCTGCATCAAAAAGCTTTTGAATCAATAATGAAAAATCAAAACCTTGACTCGCCTTGTCTCTGACGTAATCTTTTATCTTTTCTTCTTTTTTAAAGGACCTTTTTAACATTTGTCACCTCCGTGATAAAGTCGTTATAGTTAAATTGTCACTTTTTGTCAAATAAAAAAAGGCTGGAATTTGTTCTAACCTTTTAAAAAATCTTTTCTTTTTCTTTCAAGTTTTTTAGAAGTCTTTCAGCCTTCTCTCTAACTTCTGACGATTGAATGGTTTCCAGATACCTCAAGAGGAAAGACCGGATATAACAATAAACACCCTTCCACAACAATTCCGGGTCATCAAGCTCAGAAATTATATTATCCAGAGAAACATCGATTAGTTTTTCCCACCTTTCTGCCATTTCAACATTAGAATCAGCAAGGTACAGCTTGGTAAACCTAAAATAAGCATGATTAGAAATTAACTTTGTTCTTTTTTGGGGTATTGGTTTTAGCAAGAGCTGAAAACGACCAACCTGCAAAAAAACTTTGTCCTTCCGATAATTGGGAATCAGCCAATTTTTTCTCTTCTTAGTTTTATGCTTTATTAACCAAGAATAGGATTCGTTCCATAAAAACGGATCCTCGCTATAACCCGTTTCGATACAACGGGCAAAATCATCAAATGTTGCAATCTTCTTTAACTCCTTGAGAGCAATCTTTTTTACTTTCTGTTCTTTCGTTTTTTTTAAAACTTGAATCAATTCCTTAGAATTTAAATCTTTGAAGCATTTTTTAGGAACTTCTTCTCCGTTTATAATTTTTTCAACGAACATCTTCAACTTCTTGTCACCTCCGCGATAGAGTCGTTATAGTTAAATTATCACTTTTTGTCAAAGAAAAGAGGTAGAATTTATTCTACCCTCGTTATGTTCAGTGCTTCATCAAATCTTGAATCAACACTTTCTCTCACGGGAAAATTGATGATTTTTTCCATTTCCCGAAACTTCTCTTTTAGTTCTTTGGCTTTCTCTCGAGTTTCTTCGGGATAATGAGCTTCCATAAATCTTGATAAGGTTGAAGAAGCATAATAATGGAAGACAATCCATTCATCTTGTCTTTCAACTTCAAAAATTAAATCCTCCAAGCAAAATTCAATTATGTCTTCCCACTCTTCTTGCATTTGAAGATCATAAGTCAAAAATTTATTCAAGTATGTTTCAACAAATTCAAAATAATATACATTATATTTCGGGTAGGGTTTTTTTTGACTTATTTTGCATTCTTTGAATTGAGAACAAGAACTCTTAAAGAAAGCTATGTCGTTGTTAAAACATCTTTCAATAATTCCTGAATGGTATTCAATGGTCCCTTTTTTCTTAATTTGCTGAAGAGCAATATCAAGGACTTCTCCACTGGCTCCCCTCCGAAGCAAGTCTAGCTCAAAAAGACTTAAGTTTTTCAAATATCTTTTTGAAATTTTCTTCTTATCCCAAAGAATTTGAACTGCTTTCATGAAAGAAAGTCTTTCTCGAACCATTAAACTTCTTACACATTCTTCGTTGTAAGAAACTGAAAATTCAGCCTTCAATATCACCAGCCACTTTTCAATGAACTTTTTAAACATTATGCCACCTCCGTGACAAAACTACTATAATTAAATTATCACTTTTTGTCAAAAAAAAAGAAGCGAAAGTGATTTTACTTTTACTTCTCTGGGCCTAATTTTTGCAAAGCCCATTCTGCGAAATTGGAAACATTATTAACAAAAAACCATCTTTCTTCTTCTTTGACAAGATTGAGTTCCCTTTTTCTTTTAAGAGAAACCATAAGCCTTCGGGCGACATCTTCTGTTGTTTTGTTTTGATGCCACATATATCCATTTATGATTTTCAAGTTATCGCTATAAAACTTCTCAAAATTCAGATAAAAAAACCAGGGAGAAGTCATCTTTTGAAGTATCCCTTCAAGGATAATTTCAATTTCTTCTATTTCTTTATCTTCAAAGTTTGATAAATTTTTCAAAAAAGAACTTAAAAATAGAGAATAATAATTATAATAAGTTTCTTCTCCATCTCCCCAAGCTCTTTCTTCTATTCTCAATAGAATCTCTTTTAATGAAGAGACAAAGAGACCAGACTTACCTTCTTTAACAAGAAAAGATAAATCTGAGTTATCCATAAATCGAAAACATCCCCTCTCTTCACTTTTCTTCTTTTCTTTGTTTTTAATGAACATTTGTCACCTCCGTGATAAAGTCGTTATAATTAAATTATCACTTTTTGTCAATAAAAATATCAGAGGTCTTTGTTGCCTTAAAGTTTAAAAAATAAAAAAGAGTAAATATTATATATACTCTCTTATGTCCCAGGTTTAAAATCTGGAACATTTTTCTTAAGCCAGACAATGTCTGACTCTTTGAACTCAATTTCTTTTGAATTTAATGCCACCCAAAAGAAATCACTAACTTTTCTAACCTCTTTTTCTTGATAAGGTTTTCTTGCCGGAAACTCCGTCAAGAGATTCCAGGTTTCCTGAAACTTCTTTTGCCACTCAGGAAAACCGATTTTTTTCTTCCTTGTTTCTTCTAGCATGAGCCTTAGAGAAACCTCTGTTGCTCTCTTTAAGAAATTTATCCTTTTTTGGTTCCAGGGATAATCTTTCAGGGTCAATATCTCCCTAATATATTTCTCATGAGAGGAGGAATAAGACCCTTCTCTCGCTATCTCCTCAATTATTAAGGAGTCTATATTTTTTCCATCATATTTCATCTATGTCACCTCCATGTGACAATATTACTATAATTAAATTATCACTTTTTGTCAATAAGAAATAAAAAGAGCGGATGTAATTATTCACATTCGCTCCATTCTTTTTTCAGCCCATTTTTCCATTCCCTTGACATTCCTTAGAATCCAAGCAATGTCGTCAACGGGCAACTTGATTACCTTTATCTTATGGAGAAAAAACCGATTCATTTTGCTCCTTTCTCTCTCAATATCTCCCTTTCCAAAGATAACGGGAGAAGAAGAAACAACTTTTTCAAATCTTGTTAGCAAGTCTTTCCATTCCCAAAATGGAACTTCACTTGAAAGCATGTTGCATAAACAAAATTCCATAATTTGTTCCATGGATTTTTTTGTTTCAGCTTCGTGAAAACCACTTCCTAGGGTATATTTTTCTAGAATGATAAGATAAACATTTTTATAGTCTTTATCTTCAGTTAGTGTTTTTCTGACTTCAATCCTAGCTATCTCAGAAAAAACATTATCATTTTCCGAACTATTCTCAAAAAGGTTAGCCCAGTAGATGGAATTTGCTTTTTCTTTAATTGCTAGAAAAACAATTTCTAAAAGATCTCCACTACAATTTTTTCTAAGAATCTCAAGATCTTGAAGAGGTAAAGATTCTATATATACCTTGGAAATAACCATTTCTTCAAGTCCAACAATAACTGACCCAGAAAGGGTAAGTCCCCTTTTTCTTAGTCGGTTTATATAAGTTTTTTCTTCCTCTAGCTTTTCAATGAACATTTGTCACCTCCATGTAACAAAACTATCGTAACTTAATTGTTATTTTTGTCAAATAAAAGAAGGCAAATTTCATAGCCTTCTATTTTTTCAATTCCCAGGTCTTTTTTTTGTATAAAGAAATCCAAACTAGGTCCTCCCGAGAAAAGTTAAATCTTTTTTCCCCGTATTCAAATGCTTTCCAAAAAGCATCCGATACTTTTTGGATTTCAATCTCCTGAAAATCCTCTCTATGAGGAAATTCTTCCAAAAGATCCCATGTCTCAAAATACTTCTTTTTCCAATCTTTCCAAAGAATACTCCTATTTTTTGTTTCTTCTAGCATTCCGTCTAGACAAAAACTTGTCAGGTCTGCTAATTCTTTTAGCTTAACTGATTCTTCTGCGAATAAAATTTTTCTAATGAAAACTTTATGGCTCTGGGAATACGACTTTTCCTTGATAACCAATTTCTTTATATCTTGATTTTTTCTCTTTATTAAACTTTCAAAGACCTTTTTAAACATTCTGTCACCTCCGTGTGATGACATTACTATAACTCAATTGTTATTTTTGTCAAACAAAAAAGGCCCGAAGGCCTTTGTTATTCTCTAGGATTTTGAATAAGTCCCGTGCCCATCGCCACTACTTTACTTCCAGAAAAAACAAGGAAAGTAGCAAACATTATCCAAGCAGTCATATTAAACATCTTTTCTGTAGATTCCTGAGATATTATATTGTTAAGCTGATCTTTAACAATGTTTCCTATTTTACCTTCAAGGTTGTCATCAATACTTTGCTTAATCTCCTTCCCTTCTGTAGTTGAAAATATCCGAGGAAATTCTGTTTTACCTGTAAAATTATTGTATGTTCCTTGAACTGACCAAAAAACCAAAAGCAATCCTGCAATAATTAATACCCACCCAAGTAAAGTTTTAATTA
>CAZDVN010000020.1:0-8124 GCA_964508955.1 uncultured Candidatus Saccharibacteria bacterium | reverse complement strand
GCCAACTTTTTTGAATCTATCTTACTTTTTGATTCTTTTTCTTCCCTTCCTAAGACATCATAAATATCAATTAAAAATAATCTATCAACTAATTTATTATTAATAATATCTTTAAAGGCATTAATAAAATCTTTCAGAAGGAAAAAAGTTCTTTGATATTGATGTGGTTGAAAAACACAATATATCTTTTTTTGAGGATATTTCTCTCTAGCACTTTTTAGCATAGCAAGAATCTCAGTTGGATGATGGGCATAATCATCAATCAAGACAAGTTCCCCTATTAAATGCTCATCGAATCTTCTCCAGGTTCCCTTAAACATAGACAAAGCTTTGAGAGAGGTCTCATCTGATATTTTCAAAGCTCGAGCAACCTTAACGCTAGCTAGAGCATTTAAAAGATTATATTCTCCTGGAACCTTCATCACTCCCTTTAGAAAACCTACCTCTTCTAAAGAAAAATCTATTGTCTTCTTACTTGTCTCAATGTTTAAATCTTTTGCTTTTATTAAAATCCCATCTTTTTTAATAAGAGAAACAAAGTCATTAAAAGCCTTATAAACATTTTCTATATTTTTATAATAATCGATATGGTCTTCTTCAATGTTTAAAATAAGAGCAATATCTGAATTATAATTAAGGAAAGATTCTTCATGCTCACAAGCTTCAATAATTAAATATTTTGATTTACCTTCTCTAAAATTAGAACCATTAAATTCTTTTAATTTTGTTCCAACTATAACGGTTGGATCAAATCCAGCCTCAATTAAAATCAAAGAAATTAATGATGTCGTAGTACTTTTTCCATGGGTTCCAGAGACAGCAATAGTAAAATAATCTTTAGTTAATTCTCCCAATGCTTTAGGGTAACTTAAAACTTTAATTCCTTTTTTAACAAAGAACGCTAGTTCATCATTTTCAGGTTTAATTGCAGGACTATAAATCACTAAGTCATAATCTTTAACGTCCTCTTCTTTGTTTTTTCCTATTAAAACATCAATTCCCTTTTCTTTTAATTTCAAAGTCATCTCTGACTCAAAAAAATCTGATCCAGAAACTTTTTCTCCTTTTGAAAAATAATATTGAGCTAAGGCTGAAACCCCTATGCCTCCTATTCCTATAAAGTACATATTCATAATTTTATTGATTTCAAAATATCATACCCTCCCTTAACACTTTCCATTATATCTAAAGAGTCTATAACGAAAGAGATACTTACATCTTCTGAAATATCTGGATTTTCATCTGGCTCAATCTTTCTAAATTGCCACTGAATTATTCTTCCTAATGTTATGTGTGGAATAAATTGTTTTGATTCTCCGCTTATCCCTAAGATTATTTTTTCTAATTCTTTATTCATTTTTGTCATTTCGGAAGATTCTTTCCCCTCCACCCAAACCATTTTTGGGCTTTTCCCTTTTGGGCCATATGCAATTTTTTCCATTTTAACACTGAAAGGACTAAATTTTTCTGCCACTGTTTCTACTTTATTGAAAATATCAACCAGTTCTTCAATATTTACATAACCTATAAAGAAAAGCGTAATATGTAGATTGTCTGTTCTTGTCCATTTTATGGGACAAAAATCATTAAAAGATCTTGATATTCTTTCTTGAGAAAATTCAAGTTTCTTTTTAATTCCTTCTGGCAAATTAATAGCAATAAATATTTTCTTTTTCATATAGGCAAGAATAACAAATTATCTCTATAAAGTAAAAAAGAGCATTAAGCCCTTCTTTTAAAAACTTTTATAGTTTCTCTTTCTTTATTCCGAAAGTAACCATTTCACCTTCAATTTTTAATTCTTTTTTGAGTTCAGCGAACTCGACACTAGCTTCAATCTTTTCACTTATGGTATCAGATAATATTTCTTTGTTAAATTTATCAAAAGCATCAGTAACAAGATTACTTTTTGTTTCAAAAAAAATGATTGTTTTTTCCGAAAGACTAAGGCCTGCTTCTTTTCTAAGATTGTTGATTGAACGAACAATTTCACGTTTTATTCCTTCAAATTTTAATTCCTCGGAAATTACAGTATCAAGAATAATACTTATCTCCCCTTCACCTTTTTCACTGTTGATTTTTTTTATATTTAATTCCTCTTTCAATAATTCAATGTAATCTTCATCAAGCTCATAATTAATAATCTTAAGTTCGGATAATGGTTGACGAACTTTAATACCAACCTCATCACGCTTTGCCATTCCCATTTCAACAATTTTCCTTATCTCTTTCATTTTATTTATAATTTCTTCTTCTTTGCTATTAACTAAATCAATTACTGGCCATTTCTCTAAATGCACTGAATTATTAAAATCTGAAAAATTTGAACCAGTTACTTTTTGCCAAATTGTCTCCGCTATAAAAGGAGTAAACGGTGCCATAATTTTAGAAAGCTCAATTAAAACATACCTGGTTACACCTAATGCGTTCTTTTTATCTTCTTCGTTTTCTGATTTGAATCTATCTCTCGATCTTCTTATATACCATGTTGATAAATCATTGATAAATTCCGTAATGGGACGCATTGATCTCGGAAGATCGTAATTTTCCATACTAGAAGTTACTTCTTTTATTAGTTGATTTAATCTGCAAATTATCCATTGATCAAGAATATTTTTTGAATTAGATATTTCAAATTTAATCTCATCATCAACTGCAAATAGCTCATAAAACTTAAAGACATTCCAAAGAATCATAATGTTTTTTCTAAAAATATCTTTCACCTCATTTTCATTAAAAGATAAATTATCAGAGTGCATAACCGAAGAATTCATTAAATAAAAACGTAAAGCATCAGCTCCAAATTCATTTATAATTTTATTAGGATCAGGAAAGTTCTTTTTTGACTTACTCATCTTCTCTCCCTTTTCATTTAAAATAACTCCTGTCGTCACCACATTTTCAAAACTGTTTTTATTAAATAAAGCTGTTGCTAAAACATGCATGACATAAAACCAAGCACGTGTCTGAGAAATATATTCACTAATAAATTGTGCTGGAAAATTACTTTCAAATTTTTCTTTATTCTCAAAAGGATAATGCATTTGGGCAAAAGGCATCGAACCTGATTCAACCCAACAATCAAAAACTTCTGGTATTCGATGCATTGTTCCTCCACATTTTTGACATTTCCAAGTTATATTATTAATAAAGTGAGAATGGATATCATTTATTTCATTAATCCCACTTTTCTTTTTAAGCTCTTCAATGTTTCCAATTATTTCTTTTTCATTGCACTTGTCACATTCCCAAACTGGAATAGGAGTTCCAAAGTAGCGATTACGAGAAATATTCCAATCGGGAGCAGTTTCAAGTCCCTTTCCAAAACGACCATGTTTCAAATGAGATGGATACCAATTAATTTTTTCATTACAATCAATCATTGCCCCTCTGATTTTATTAATATTAACAAACCAAGCAGGAATAGCATTATATATTAGTGGTGTTCCACAACGATGACAATGAGGATAAGAGTGAACGATCACTTTTTCTTTAAGCAAAAGACTACGACTTTTTAAATCTTCAATAATCAAATTATTAGCTTTTTTGAAATATATCCCCTCTAAAAATGGAACGCTGTCTTTAAAATATCCTTTGTAATCAAGAGCAGGAACAATTGGCAAATCATATTCAGTTCCTATTTTATAGTCATCTTCTCCATAAGTTGGAGCGATATGAACGATTCCTGTCCCATCTTGTGTTGTAACGAAATCAGCAGATAAAACATAATACCCCCTCTTACCACTATTTTCAATCATCTTTATTTTATACAATGGTTCGTATTCAAGGCCAACCAAGTCCTTCCCTTTATAATGTTTTAATTCCTTGTAATCTTCTTTTTCCAAAACATCTTCAACTCTATCTTTAGCTATAATTAAGAATTCTTTTCTTTCTTCATTTTTTAACAAAACATAGTCTATTTTATCTTCAACTGCTAAAGCAACATTACCCGGTAAAGTCCAGGGTGTTGTCGTCCAAGCTAGAATAAATACATTTTCATCAATTCCTAATTTTTCTTTAGCATTTTTTATTTTAAATTTTATATAAATACTTGTATCGGTAACATCTTTGTAGCTATTATCCATGGCTACTTCAAAATTAGAAATTGGTGTCTCGCAACGAGTACAATAAAGAAGAACTTTTTTCCCTTCGTAAACTAATTCTTTTTTCCATAATTGAGAAAAAGCCCACCAGACAGATTCCATAAAATCCTTATCCATTGTCTTGTATGAATTTTTAAAATCAACCCAACGACCAATACGTCTAACCATTTTTTCCCAAATATCGGCATACTCTAAAACACGCGTACGACAAGATTCGTTAAAATTAGCAACCCCTATTTTTTCTTCAATGTCTTTTTTTCCACTAATTTTTAAATCAGTTTCAATAATATTTTCTATCGGAAGACCATGACAATCCCAGCCCCATCTTCTTTCCACTCTATATCCTTTCATTGTCCAAAATCTTGGCATCACGTCTTTTGAAACGCTTGATAAGATATGCCCATAATGAGGTTCCCCTGTTCCGAATGGTGGTCCATCATAAAAAACATAATTGCCGTTTGGTGCATCACGCTCAACTGATTTTTGAAAAACATTTGCTTTGTCCCAAAAATTTAAGACTTCTTCTTCCATCTCAGGAAAGCTTAATTTTTCTTCTTTTTCGTTTGACATACGTTTACTCTTTTATATGTTTATTTTTTTAAAATAATCAATAGCTTCTTTGAAAGATGGAAATATTTCATTAGCGCTAGAAAAATCTTGGTTTTTTGAATATTCGTTAGGAATAATAAAACAATTAACACCTGCTGATTTTGCCGATTCTAGTCCATATTGTGTGTCTTCAAAGGCTAAACAATCTGAAGGATCCAAATTAAGTTTTTCTGCTGATAATAAATAAACATCTGGCCATGGTTTACTTCTTTCAACATCATCTCCTGCAACAATAATTGAAAAATATTTTAGAAAATCATTTTTATCAAGTTTTGTAATAACCTCTTCTCTGTCTCCACCAGAACATAATGCAATTTTAAAATTAGAATTATTACTAAAATACTCAACAGCTTCTCTTGCGTAAGGCATTATTGGCATTGTTTTTTCTTTAAACCACTTTTCAATTAAAACCTTTTTTTCTTTCAAGAGATATCCTTTTTCCATATCCAAATTAAAGTCTTCAATTAATTCTTGGTCAATTTGCTTACCACTTTTACCAGCATACTTAAAATACATTTCCTTGGTAAGCTCTATATCAAACTTTTTTAATGGTTCTACCCATCCCTGCCATTGATAATATTCTGAATCAAACAAAACTCCATCTAAGTCAAAAATTATTCCTTTTATATTTTTCATTTTTTTATTTTTTAATCGTTGTAATCCTTTAATTAATGTTTGCCTGTAAGACTTAATTGCCTGATTTAAGAATAACAAATTATCTCTAAAATGTAAAAAGAAGGTTTTATTTCCTTCTTTATTTTTTAGGCTTTCCAAACCTTTCTATGACAATATTTTCCGTTTCAGGAGAAACAATAATTTCCATCATTGCCTTGTTTTTTTTAATATTGTTAGCTCCAATCAAAGAAAGGATCTCTAGTTCTCCCAACAACTCTTTGTAAAAAATTCTTGGATAACACAATGTTTTTTGGGATAAGTTTTTTTCCTTTTTCATTTGTCTTCTCCACAGAAACTATAAACAAAACGATGCATAATGTCAAATATAATAGAATTTTAAAGAAATAACAAATTCATCAAAGTGTAGTCTTTTTTTATTTATTTTAAACTTCAATTATGCTATATTTAACATATGAAAATAGATATGCATTGTCACACAAAATATTCTAACGACGCCTTGTCTTCATTAGATGATATATTCAGAAAATTAAAAATAAAAGGTCTAGATGGAGTTGCGATTACTGATCATGACAATATTGATGGATGGGAAGATGCTCTTTTGGCAGCAAAAAAACATAACATGGAGGTTATCCTAGGAGAAGAAGTTAAGTCTAAGAATGGAGACATATTAGGGCTTTTTTTAAAAGAAAAGATTGATATGAAAGGAGAAGAACCTGAAAAAATTATTAAAGAAATAAAAAGACAAAATGGAATTGTTATTATCCCCCATCCATTTGATTCCAAAAAACCCTTCAAAAATCTTGAAAGATATATTGATATAATAGATGGAATTGAAATTTTTAATGCTAGAAGATTTTTAAATAAAGAGAATAGAAAAGCTAAAGAATTTTCAGATAAATATCCGCATTTAATTATTACTGCTGGAAGTGATGCTCACAGCACTAATGGAGTTGGATACGCATACATAGAATCACCTGCTAATAATTTAAAAGAATTCAGAAAAGACCTACTAGTCAAAAATGTAAAATGGTATGGGAAAAAAGCCCCTATAATTTACTTATTCGTGCCAACAATAAAAAAAGTAAAAAACTTTTTCAAAAAATTACTTAAGTAATTTGTAGTTTTTATAAAATCGTTGAATTGAAGTTAAAAAAGAAAGAATAGCAATGGTATAGAGCGCAAAATTAATATAATTAAAAAATAGTAGACCTAGCACTATTAGAATCATTCTCTCTTTTCTTTCCATTATTCCTCCGCCACTTTCTCCTCCCGACAACTTGGCATGCTTAGAAATATAACTAGATAACATAAAAAAAGAAATGCATAAGCAAACTGGAAGGAATAATCTAGGTTCATAAATAGCCACAGAAATATATACTAAAATTTCTGTAAGTTTATCAGTCGTAGAGTCAAACAAACCACCAAATTTTGTTTGTTTATTTAGTGTTTTTGCAATAGACCCATCTGCAAAATCCATTAATCCAGAAAGTAGAAAAAATATTATTGCAAGATAAAATTGTCCATTGCAAATAAAGCAACAAGAAATAAGAGTAAAAAATAGAACAAGAAAAGTAGCAAAATTAGGAGACATCCCTAATTTTTTTCCTAAAAAGTTTCCTAAAAAAAACGAAGGACCTCGAAATTGCTTTCTTAAATCGTCGGTAAACATTTATAATGTTTTATTAAACTCTTCTAAGACGAACTTTCCAATCTTTGGACCCATTTCTTCTTGAGTATATCCTTCCACTGATCCAAAGGATGGCCAGTCATTGAAATCAATACAATAAGGTTTTTCTTTTATAATAAAATCTCCCCCGTAGATATCTAGGCCCGTAATTTCTCTAACAATTTTAATTTGTTTTTTAATTTTATTAATAGTCTCTTCTGGGTATTCATTTGTTTTAAGTGGAAGAAAAACTTCATCGTTTATTCCATAAAACTTCACATGTTCCCCTTCAACAAAATCTTGAACGATTATTTCGTTAATATTATTATCTTTATATTCATCAATGGCTTTATTAAAATCATCGCTATTCTCTACTATGAACCAAAACTCATGCCTACTCGCTGGTTTCAGAATCGATTTTCTGCTTATGTCATCAAAAGATATTTCAGATAATAACAGTATCCTTGTATTTGGTAGATTCGCTCCAACCTCCATCATTTTTTTGTAAACTTCTTTTCTGTTTAAAGTTTGCATTATAGCTTGAGGCTTGTTAAAAAAGATTATATTTTTTTTAGATAAAATTTCATTTATATCCTTTCCTCTCGCCATCGAAAAAATTATATCTGCGTTGGTATCATAATTAACCTCACTTTGGTCTTTAAAAGAAACATCGAAATTATTTTGCTTTAAATAACTTCCCGTCAGCTCTAAAATATTTTTGTCAGCATTAACCTTTCCCGCCAAAGCATTTTCTCTATATATTCCGATTGCTTTAATCATGTTAAATATTATAATTTCTGAATTAAATCAGAAGAATAGCTTTTCATTGCTTCTAATTCTTTCAAGCCTTTTTCAGTTGCCTTGTATGCTCTCTTTGAGGCAAGTCTTTCTTTGCTAATATATCCATCTTTTTTAAGTCTGAAAAAAACTGTTTTTAACATCAATTCACTGGGAAGAAATCCAAATTTTTCAAAAATTAATCTTGAAACAGTCTCTTCTTGCACTTCATTTTCCTTTCCTAGAGAAAGAACATATATCCAAAGATTATCATTCGAAACTAAATTTTTAAATCTTTTAATTGGTTCCATAATTTTTTTTAATTATTATATT
>CAZDVN010000019.1:0-8388 GCA_964508955.1 uncultured Candidatus Saccharibacteria bacterium | reverse complement strand
AAATTTTACTAAAAAACACTGAACTTATGATTGATTAAAAAAGGTTTACGTATGTTTTTTTGGCAGCGTTTTTGTTTTGCCTAGGCTATAATCTCATGATTATATTAGACTCTAAACTATATATTTTTATTTAATCTTAATATTTCTTCTTTTATCAATTTTTTAACATCAAGATAATTTTTAGTTTTCATTAGACCGTCTCTAAGCTTCTTAGCTCCTTTAAAGTTCTTTGCGTATTCATGAAAATGTTTTTTCATAATATTAAATCTCTCAGGATCATCAAAAAACTCTACATGTTCGATAATAGCCTTTAGCTTTTCTGGAGTAGCGGGCAATTTATCAGAAAAAAACCAAGGATTTCCCAAGGTAGCCCTTCCAATCATAATCCCATCAAGATTGTTTTCTTCTGCTAATTTATAAGCTTGCTTAAGAGATTTAACATCTCCATTTCCAATAATTAACGTTTCTGGGGAATACAAATCTCTTAATTCTATAATTTCTTTTGCTAGGTTCCATTTAGCAGGAAAACGATACATTTCTTTTCTGGTACGAAAATGTATAGTTAGTGCGGCAATATCTTCCCGTAAAAGAGGTTTAATCCATTCGGTAATTTCATTTTTATCATACCCAAGACGGGTTTTTATCGAAACAGGGATTGTCTTTGCTCCTTCTTTAGTTGCCCTAATGATTTGTTTTGCTAAATTAACATCTTTTATTAATGCTGCGCCTGCTCCCATTTTTTCTATACCTTTATCCGGGCAGCCCATGTTAATATCAATTCCATCGAACCCAAGCTTTTGAATTTCCTTAGCTGCTTTCTTAAAATATGATGGATCTGAACCAAAAATCTGAGCAACTATCGGGTGTTCTTCAGGAGAAAACTTTAGAATCTTAAGACAGTTTTCCCGGCCTTTAGATAATAAACTATCAACAGAAACAAACTCGGTCCAAAAAACATCTGGTCTGCCATATTTTAAAAACATTTGCCTATATGCATCGTCAGTAACTCCAGACATGGGAGCTGCAACCATGATAGGCTTTTTTAATTTTTTCCAAAAATTAGATTTCATATTAAATCTTAAAAAGATAATATGTATTGTTAATAACACAATACCAATTAATCCGAAAGGTATACTTTGGTTAATTATGTTATCAATGGAGGGTATGGGAGACGTGACAATCTTAGGAACTTTTTAATTAACAGTAATGTTTCTTAAACATTACTAATTTATGAGCTAAAGATAGACTTAAATTCTATATGATATTCTATCTTACGGCGATAAGATAAGTAATTAAAGAAACTAAAGCTCCAAGTATAGCTCCCCATGCAAGGTCCACGATTGTGACTAAAATAGGCCAATCTTTTATTGTGGCAAGATTAGTAAGATCGTAAGTGGCGTAGGTAATAAGTCCGAAGAGTGCGCCAAAAATAAGCGCGTACATCCATGACTCTTTTACCATTGCTGGTTCAATGACAAAAAGAACAAGACCAACGATAAATAAAAGATAAAAAATTATCGCTGCTGTCCAATTGAAATCTTGCTTCATTAGAAAACCAATCTGACTCTTGTAAAAATTATTTGATACTAGTCCAAGCCATATCATATCTATGGCAAAAAATACTGGTAGAGCGATTAAGTAAAGCTTTAAGAACATATATATTATTATATTATTATTATAACAATCATATCATAAAGAAAAAAAATAAATAAGCATTGATCTATATTTTTTAGGAGCGATGAGACAAACTTGGAATCTTTTTATAGTTTTGTGTATAAAAAAAGCTAAATAAATTTTTATTTAGCGAATACCTTAGATTAGATTCTGATAGAATAGCCTGAAAGAGGATCGATTACCCAGCAATCCCATCCGTCCCTAAAAGGACTTACCACAAAGAGGATTTCTTCTCCTCTAGAGTTGGTAGCACTAAATCCTTCTTGGGAGCTTATGTGACTTCTAATCTCTTCCTTATCTTCCTCCGGAGTTGTTTCTGAGGTTAAAAGGAGCATTTCCATTCCTAGAATTTTTAGTTCTGGCTCCTCTTTCACTTTTTCGGCTTTGAAGTTCCCTACCGTTGCCATAAATCTTATGGCATCTTCCTTGCTAACAAATTTCGTTGTCATGCATTAACACCATAATATACTATTTTAAAATTGTCAACGTGCTTGCTTTGAGACAAACTCGGAAGCTTTTTTAAGTTTTGTGTATAAAAAAACCGGAGTATAATTTTATATAAACCGGCTAACGATTGTTCGAATATTTCTGATGACCTCCTTATCTTCAAAAAGATTGTGCCCACAATCATAATCCCGAACAATTTTTCCATTAATTACTGGTATCGCTGAACTTGCTAGTACCTTCTCATCATTTTTAGATGAAAAGTACCAGTAATTTCCTTTTGGTTCTCCAAGCTTCTGAAGGAATTTGGAACCAGGTAGCATTTGCCGTACACACGGAATAAATGCTACTGGAAGATACTTCCACTTACAGCCTTTGTGTGGGCCTGCAAGTAAAATAACTTCCTCGAAAGTAATATCCATAACCTCAATGAGGTATCTGGCTACCAAGCAACCCATGCTATGAGCTACTACAATTTTTGTTCCTTCAATTGCTTCAATTTGAGGAAATATTCTTTCTGCCATTTCCTCAATTTTGGCACGCTCTTTCCTTCTGCTCCAATTTTTAATCTCTTCTCTTGAGAGATACTCAATTGGAACTACTCTTACCCAGAAAAGAGAAAATAATACTTGAATAAGCATTAGTGCTTTTTTTTCTACTCTCTCTTCCGTGAAGCCGGCCATAATAACAACTGTTATTTTTGGCACCTCTTCTAAGTTTTTCATTTTCAATCCTCCATATATACTATGTAATAAATAATAATTATTGTCAATATGAAAAGGTAATATTCATAGACATATAGCGGTTTTTAAAAGGTCATGAAAAAATTGAAAAATTTGGGCAGATAAACATCAAAAGGCTTTATTCAAGATCGTTTGTGATGGTTATTAATCATCATAACTAAGAAAGTAAAAACTTAAGAAGATATTTTATATATTGAAATAAAAAAAACCTTTAAAGATGTATTTCTTCTTTTAAAGAATTTAAAGAAAGAGAGCTAATTTCCAAGTTAACGTGATTTTGTGCTTTTTAACTATGCTTGAGTTTGCAGGGGAGATGGGCCGAAATTGGAATCTTTTTATAGTTTTGTGTATAAAAAAGGAGATTTTGTTAACGAAGTTCTCCCATAATTAACTTCTTAATCTTACGCTTCAATCTTCAGGGCATTGAAATCTACTCAAGGAGCTTAGGGTTTTCTTCTTTGTTGTTTTTCTATCTGTTTAGATGCCTCCTGTATGCCATCAAAGAATGATCTATTTTTAGTCGATGAAATAATGTCTTCTCCTTTTGCGGTAATGAGCGTAACTGTAGTGTTAAATTCATGAGTATGGCCTTTTGGATTTTTTGGCTCATCCGTAATTACTCGAATTCTTTTAATCTCTATTCTTTTGTTTAATTTTAATCCAAATGTTTTTAAATACTTAATTGATTTGGCTATTTCAAAATCGCTAACATTTTTACTGGGTCTTTTAATCTGTATAGAAATTTCTTCTTTGGGCTTCATGAGAGCAATTGCCTTCAAGATGTCTCTTGTCGATAAAAACCCTGTTGGTATTCTATCTTCATTGACAAGAACAACGCTATTACGAGAAGAAGTAACGAGATAAGTTATAATTTTTTCCATTGGGGTATTATCAGGTAGATGAGAAACCACATTGGTAGAGAATTTCCTAACAGGAACATCTTTTCTCCATTTTTTTTCACCAATATATGAATTATACCCACCTAATGTTCCCTCATTAGAAGTTCTCATTTTGGAAGTTGGACTAATCACAGCTTGCATTAAATCATTTCTAGTCACTATTCCTTCTATAGCTCCACTGTCGCTTACCAAGATAAGCCGGGAGTAATTTTTTTCTTTGAGTGTATTGAATACATCGTTGACCATTGAATTAGCTGGGATGGTAATTGGATTGTGCAAGCGTACATTGTTTTTTATAAAGGTTAAGAGATTTGGATCTTTTATTGACTCTAGCATCATTTCTTTTCCATGTATCACTTTTATTAGTTCATCTTCCATGCTGAAAACTGGAAGAACGTAAATCTTCGTAGCAATCATATGTTTAGCTACCTCATAGAACTTAGCCGTTTCTCTAATTTTTGGTGGCCTAATAATGATTGAGGAAGCAGGAGTCTCGTAAGGATAATTATGATAATATATTGTTTTGTAAGGAGAAACTAATCCCTGGAATTCTTCATTATCGTTATAAATAAATACGGCTGAGTGACTTGAACTTACAAATGATAAAACTCGACCAAGAGTTTCCTTTTCATTGCTCTTAACTATTGTATCTAAAGAAGATGTATGATTTTTAATTGTTGGTATAATAAGATTAATCATATATGTTTATATAATACAGTATTTATTGATGGTTAGCAACAATTAAGTTGCTATGGTTAATCTTTAGGTGTAATACTTTTCTTGCCGTAGAACGCCTCATAATGATTTTCCTATTTACTGGCTACTTAGAAGTGGTTCGTTTTTTATTATCAGTCTTTTACTTAAATAAATTAACGTGACCCAGGGTAAATTATGCGACTTAACTGTACTAGGATTGGCGGGGGCAATGGGAAGAAACTGGAATCCTCCTTGATAAAGATTGTTTTCCTTATTCTTTATAAATATATCAAAATTAAGCTAGAGCTCTTCTCTAGCAATACGGGCAGCTGAGTTGAATATTATGACATCAAGTATATCATTTCTTTTCGCCTAGGGCTAAGATTGTTTTTATCACCGTATCAGAACTTAAAGAAATACTTTCAATGCCCTCGTCCAGTAGGAACTGAGCAAACTCAGGATAGTCTGATGGAGCTTGTCCGCAGATTCCACAATATTTGTTTTTTGCTTTACAGGTCCTTATAACTTTTCTTATTAATTCCTTCACAGCTTCGTTGTTTTCATTTCCGATATGAACAAGATTACAATTGTCTCTGTCTAAGCCTAGCGTCAATTGTGTCAAGTCATTTGAACCAATGCTCATACCATCAAAAATTTCCAAGAACTGATCTATTAGAATCACATTCGAAGGAATTTCGCACATAACATATATGGGCATCTTCTTGTTGTCTAGCCCAAACTTCTTAATAAGAGCAACAACTTCTTTTCCTTCTTCAACTGTTCTACAGAAAGGCACCATTACACAAACGTTATTCAGCCCAAAGACCTCTCTCACCCTTTTAATGGCCTCACACTCCATTTTAAATGCTGGTTGGAAAGAAGGATCAATATATCTACAAGCTCCCCTAAAGCCAAGCATTGGATTGGATTCCTCTCCTTCGTAAAAACTTCCGCCAATCAAGTTCTTGTACTCATTGGTTTTAAAGTCTGAAAATCTGACAATAACTTTTTTAGGATAAAAAGCCGCTCCTATTTGAGTAATACCCCTAGCCAATTCATGTACAAAATATTCAGATTTATCAGTATACCCTTTTGTCAGGTCTTCAATCAAAGCAATGTCTTCCTTGTTTAAGTCCTTCTTTATTTTGTTGTAATTTAATAAAGTTAAAGGATGGATTCTAACTTTTTCCGCAATTATAAACTCTTCTCTTGCAAGCCCAACGCCATCGCTTGGGAGGAAAGACGCTTTAAATGCAGTGTCAGGTGTACCAATATTTAAATTAATTTTAGTTTTTAATTCAGGCATTTTCCCTAAGTCATATTCCTTGACAGAATAAGAAACATCTCCCTTTAGTATTCTTCCATTTTGTCCACTACTGCAATCAACGGTAACCATGTCCCCCGTTTTAAGCTTTGTTGTTGCATCTTTTGCTCCCACTATACAAGGAACGCCTAGCTCTCTAGAAATAATAGCAGAGTGGCAGGTCTTTCCACCCTCATCAGTAATAGCTGCTGAAGCCATTGTTAGGATAGTGTTCCAATCAGGGTCAGTCATTTTGGTCACCAAGACCTCTCCTCTCTTAAAATCTTTCATCTCTTTAACATCATTTATAATCCTAACAGTGCCTTTCCCTACTTTACTGCCAATGCTAATTCCCTCTAGGATAGTTTCTGCTGTCGAGTCTATTTCATATTCTTCATAGGTCCTTTTCTTTTTATCTTTTAGGGAGTGCACTGTTTCTGGACGAGATTCAACAATAAATAATTCTCCTGATTTTCCATCTTTTGCCCATTCTATGTCCTGAGGGCATTTATAATGTTTTTCAATGAGGCATCCCCATTTTGCAAGAGTTACCGCTTCTTCATCAGTTATTGAAAAAGAATTTTCTTCTTCTTTGGTGGTAGGAACTTCTTTTATTCCTCCGCCTTCTCTATAGGTATATTTTTTATTCTTTCTACCTATCTCTTTGTTTATAATAGCTTTATACCCTTCTTTCATTGTCGGCTTGAAAAGAAAAAATTTATCAGGAGTAATTCTTCCCCTAACTATAAGTTCCCCGATTCCCCAAGTTGAATTTATTAAAACAACGTCTTCAAACCCCGAGTCAGGATCAATCGTAAACATAACTCCCGAGGAAGCAATATCGCTTCTAACCATTTTTTGAATTATTGCTGAAAGATAAACAGTTAGTTGTTCAAAGCCTTTATCTCTCCTGTAAGCAATGGCTCTGTCCGTGAAAAGAGATGCGTAACAATTCTTAACAGCTTCTAAAACATTCTTAGGTCCTCTTACGTTTAGATAAGACTTGTTCTGTCCTACAAAATAAGCGTCTGGAAAGTTTTTTGCGGCAGCAGAACTTCTAACAGCTGCATCCATGCCCTCTCCATATTCTTTACAAAGCTTTTCATGGGCCTTGGTAATATCCTTTTTTAATCCTTCCGGAAAATTTCCCTTCATAATCAAATCTCTTGCAATTTTTCCTGCCATTTGAACATTTTCTAATTTATTCAAATCAAGTCCTTCAAATAATTTTACTATTTTTCTATCAATCCCGTTGAAAGCTAGAAAATCTTGATAGGCAACGGATGTTGTTGCAAAACCATTAGGAATATTTATTCCCTTGTTTTTTAGCTGAGAATACATTTCTCCCAAGGAAGCACTTTTACCTCCAACGATGGGAATATCTTTATTTCTTATGTCTGAGAAGAACAATATATTTTTTGACATTTTTTTTAAAAACCTAACTAAAAGAAAGGTTCATCATGCTTATTGTTAATAAAAACAATTGGAGAAGCTGATTTTCCTCAGGCAAAGCAAAAAATGATTGGTTTTGCAGGATATTTCTTCTTCAATCTAGTAACTATTTTAGCATTTTTATCGTGGCTTGTCGTTATTCTATGATATATTTGCAGGGGCGATGGGACGAGCTTGGAACCTTTTTTAAGCTTTGGACATAAGAAAACTTATCCAATAGAAACAAAAAAAGAGGCAATGCCTCTTTTTTTTGCTGTTTATGCTATTTATTGAAACCAGATTATAAAAAATAATTTCTTGAAGATGCATAGCAAAGAGCATAAAGCTCCGTATTTTTTCCCATTTTTTGAGGATCTTTATTGTCAACATTAATCAATTTTATTATGTGTCCATTTTCTAATCCTGTTGTTTCTGTATCAAGAAATATTATGTTTACAAATACTCTTCTAAGTTGAAATCTCTTTTCCAAAATAAAATCTCTATTTCAAAGCCTAAAGGATCATTAGGATTAGTTATTTTCTTAATAACGCAATTTTCACAAAAGGCTTTACGAAAAGCCCCACCTTCCTTTTTATTTAATTCTTCAATAACAGCATCTAAATAAATTGCTTTTTTTGAATATCCTGTTATTACTCCGATTGAATCATCTATTCCTGATTTTTCCTGATTATAATAATAACTTATAAATTTTATTTCTGGAAAAGAAATTTTTAATTCTTCAACTAATGTATATAAATTTTGCTCTACTGCTTTTTTAATTAACTCTTGCTCTATGCCAACATCCTTAAAGCAAACTTTTTTAAGTGATCCAGAGTCTTTGCACAAGTGGGCATCATTCATTGAAACCGCTAAATTTTTATAGCATTCATCTCTCATCCATTCCTCACTTATTTTTTTACATAATTCTGGATCCTTTTTTGCAAAAGCAACATCTTTATAGCAACCATTTTTCCATGAACTATAAGATGGAATTTCTTCACAAGTATTTTCATTTTTATAATCAGTAGCTACTTTTGCTATACAAATAGGTCTTACTGTTTTATCTGCTCGGTAACAGTCATTAAGTGCATTTATCTCTTCTTGAGTTGTGGCGTAAGGATGGTTTGGTATATTAGGAAAAAAAATATTAAATGTTGCCCACGATAAAATAGCTATTATTATAATAATTAGCGTTAGT
>CAZDVN010000018.1:0-8443 GCA_964508955.1 uncultured Candidatus Saccharibacteria bacterium | reverse complement strand
AAATAAAATAATAAAATATGAAAATATTAGAAAACAAAATTTTTCAATTTCTCTCTATGTCTTTGATAGTAGTGGTAATTGCATTTGTTGTCGTTTCAATTGATGAAAAAGCGGGAGCAAATGAGGATCTTATCTATGTTTCTGGAACAGGAGAAGTTTATATTACGCCAGACGTTGGCTCAATAACTATCTCAGTAAGAACAGAGAACAAAGATGTTTCAGTTGCAAGTGGAGAAAACAGTTCAAAAATGAATAATGTTATAGAGTATATAAAAAATGAAGGAGTGGAAAGTAAAGATATAAAAACAACAGGATATTATATTTCTCCAAGATATGAATGGAATAATGATACTGGAAAAAGAACATTGGCTGGCTATGAAGTTAGCCAATCATCTACAGTTAAGATAAGAGATTTATCTAAAATTGGTTTAATCATATCTAACGCAACCTCAAAGGGAGCAAATGATGTTAGTAGTTTATCTTTTATTGTTGACGATGATGAAGAGGCCAAAGCCCAAGCAAAAGAATTAGCGATTAAAGATGCTAAAGAAAAAGCTAAAGAATTAGAAAAACTTTTAGGAATTAAATTAGGAAAGATAGTAAGTTTTTCTGAAAATTCAGATGGATATTTTCCAAAAAATTCATACGATGATTATTCAAAACAGACAGGCATGGTGACAGCAGAAAGTTTTGCTCCAACAATAGAGGCTGGAGAAAACAAAATAATATCTATAGTAACAATTACATATTCTATTAGATAGAACAAAAAGATAAAACCGCCCTAGTATAGGGCGGTTTTTATTATCTAATTTAGCACGAAACGTATTGTGCCCCAAACAGGACTCGAACCTGTGACCTTCAACTTAAAAGGTTGTTGCTCTACCAACTGAGCTATTGGGGCAAAATAAGGGCTATAAGCCCTCTTTCTTCAATTCTTCCAAAAGTTCTTTTTGTTTTCTTGTTAACTTATCTGGTGTTTTTATATTCACCTGTAGGTAAAGATTTCCTCTTCCGATTGATGAGAAATGAGGAATTCCTTCTTTTGAAATTTTAAGAACCTTTCCTGATTCAATCCCAGCAGGAATCTTAACATTAATTTTTTCTCCTTCTAGCGTAGGTATTTTAATTTTATCTCCTAGGGTAGCTTGAGAAAAAGCAATCTCAACTATCATATAGAGATCATCTCCAGATCTTTTAAAAACTTTATGAGGTTTTATTCCTATTCTTATATATAGGTCTCCATTTTCTCCCCCTCTCTTTCCAGCTTCACCTTTCCCTTTTACCTTAATTATTTGGTTATTGTCAACACCAGCAGGAATATTTACTTTGATTTTTTCTTCTTTTTTTATTCTTCCTTCTCCCTTACAAACGTTACAAGGATTTTCTGGTTTTAATCCCTCTCCCTGACATTCTGGACATACTGTATATTGACTAAACGTTCCAAGAAAAGTTTTTCTTATCTCTTGAACTCTTCCTGTTCCCCTACAGGTAAAACATTCTTTTATCTTAGTTCCTGGTTCTGCTCCGCTTCCTTGGCATCTCGAACAGGTCGTTTGCTTATTAATAATAAGTTCTTTTTCCTGATTTTTAAGTATTGACTCTAAGTCAAGCTCTAAGATAATTTCTAAATTTTTTCCTGTTCGAACGTCTTTTTGTTTCTTTCTGCCCATCCCAAATCCTTCTCCAAACATATCAAAGATATCTTCTATCCCGCCAAAGCCTCCCATTACATCTTCCCAATTAACGTTTTGTTGGTTAAATCCTCCCGTAGATCCATTATTAAAACTTGTACCAAATTTATCATAATTTGATCTTTTGTCTTTGTCAGATAAAATTTGATACGCTTCGTTTATTTCCTTAAATTTGCTCTCATCCCCTTCTTTTTTGTCAGGATGATGCTGATGAGCTAACTTATAGTAAGCCTTTTTTATATCTTCTGAAGAAGCGTTTTTTTCTACTCCCAATATTTTATAGTAATCTTTTTGCATGATAATAGAAGAAAGACAAAACAATTAGTTTTGCCATTCTTTCTTAATAATTTACTTATTATTCTTTTTCGGTTTCTGCTTCTGGAGCATCACTTTGTGGTTCTTTGCCGGGCTCTTCTTTATTCTGTTCTTCCTTACTAGAATCTTCTTTTGCTTGATTTTGATATATTTGTGCTCCTACTTTCTGAATGGCTTCTGAAAGCATTTCTGTTTTTTGTTTTAACTCCTCTATATTATCACTATCTTTGATTTTTTTCAATTCTTCTATTTTTGTTTCAACTTCTTTTTTGAGCTCTTCTTCAATTTTTTCTCCTCCTTCTTTTAATGTCTTTTCAGACTGATAGATTAAATTCTCTGCAGAATTTTTAGCTTCAATAACGTCTTTCTTCTTTTGATCTTCAGCCGCATTTATTTCAGCATCTTTTGTCATTTTTTCTATCTCTTCTTTTGAAAGTCCAATTGAGCCTTCAACCCTAATCGATTGAGACTTACCCGTTGCTTTGTCAGAAGCAACAACAGTTAAGATTCCATTAGCATCCATATCGAACTTTACTTCGATTTGAGGAAGGCCTCTTGGAGCAGGAAGAATATTGTCTAATACGAATCTTCCTAGCGATCTATTGTCTTTTGACATAGATCTTTCTCCTTGCAAGACATTTATTTCAACAGACGTTTGATTGTCTACTGCAGTAGAGAATACCTGTGCTCCTGATGTTGGAATAGTTGTATTTTTCGTTATCATTGGGGTTGAAACTCCTCCTAGTGTTTCTATTCCTAAAGATAAAGGCAAAACATCTAAAAGCAAAACACTCTTTATATCTCCTTCTGGCGTTCTTCCTTCTTCTTTTGCAGTTAGAATTTCTGCTTGAATGGCGGCACCAATTGCAACCACTTCTTCAGGGTTTATTGATTTGTTTGCTTCTTGTCCAAAGAAATTCTTAACAACATCTCTTACGGCTGGAACAAGTGTTGTTCCCCCAACTAAAACAATTTCATTGATTTCGCCTTTGTTTAATTTAATTTCTGCCAATGTTTCTGTAACTTTTTTTATAGATTTTTCAATCAAATCACTGGTCATTGTATCAAATTGCGATCTTGATATTTTATATTCTAAATGCTTAGGTCCATCTGCGTCTGAAGTTATAAATGGAAGGTTTATGTTTGTTTCCATTGTACTTGATAGTTCTGTCTTTGCTTTTTCAGCTGCCTCCCTAAGTCTTTGTAGAGCTAAAGCATCTTTAGATAAATCAATTCCTTGGTCCTTTTTGAACTCTTCTAGCAACCAATTAATAACTCTTTGGTCAAAATCATTTCCTCCTAAGTGGGGTTCTCCTCCAGTGGCCAAAACTTCAACTACGTCAGGTGAAACATTAAGAACGGTAACATCAAAAGTTCCTCCTCCGAAATCATAAATTAATATTTTTTGTTCTTCTTTTTTACCAAAACCGTAAGCAAGAGCTGCGGCTGTTGGTTCGTTAATAACTCTTAAAACATTGAATCCAGCAATTTCTCCTGCAGCCTTAGTGGCTTTTCTTTGAGAGTCGTCAAAGTTTGCAGGACAGGTGATAACAACATTTTTGATGTCTTCTCCAATTTTTTCTCTTGCATCAGCTTTTACTTTTTGAAGAATCATAGAAGATATTTCTATAGGGCTGTGCCACTTTTCTCCAAGTTTTACTTCTACTCCTCCGTCTTTTCCTTCTCTAGTTTCATAGGACAAAAGCTTCAATTCTTTTTGTACCTCTGCATCAGAAAATCTTCTTCCGATAAATCTTTTTACTCCAGAAATTGTATTTTTGGGGTTTGTAATTGCCTGTCTTTGGGCTAATATTCCAACAACTCTTTCTCCTCCCTTTGTGTGCGCCACTATTGAAGGAGTCAAAATTGAACCCTCTCTGTTTTCTAGGGCTTTTGGTTCTCCATTAATAATTGATGCGTATTTTGTTATTGCTGTTCCTAAATCTATTCCTAAAATTTTTGTCATAATTTTTGTATTTTATTTCTTATAATCTTATTATATATCAATTATCACTTGAATGTCAAGAGTGATAACAATTAATACTTTCCAACCTTTACTTTTGAGGTTCTTATCACTTTTCCTTGGAAAGAATATCCTTTTTGAACCTCTTCTGTTATTATTCCTGGTTCTTTTCCTTCAACTTCTTCTATTATTTCGTGCATATTTGGATTAAATTTTTGATTGATTGATTCTATTTCTTCTAATCCTAGCGCTTTTAAAGAATCTTTTAATTGCTTTTCTATTAACAATAATCCTTTCACATTTCCCTTGTTTTTCTCTTTTCCCGGGATTGATTTTTCCGCTAAAATAAAATTGTCTAAGATGGGAATCATTTCCTCAAAGAAGCTTTCTTTTGCGATACACAGTGTTCCCTTTAATCTTTCAAACTCTTTATTTTTATAATTTATAAAGTCAGCTTTTTCTCTTTGCCACCCTAAGAAATATTCTTCTTTTTCTTTTTTAAGTTTTTCAATGTCTGTTTTTTTCATATTAATTCTTTTAAAACATTATTAAGAGCATTTATTAATTTTATATTTTTCTCATAATCCATTCTTTTTGGTCCCAAAATAGAGATAAAGCCTTTTTGTCTTGGGAAATTACATTCAGAATAAATTAAAGTGATATTTTTTTCTTTAGAAATAGGATTTTCTTTTCCTATGTATATATTTATTTCTTTTTCAGGGTTAATTTTTTCAATATTTTCTTCAAATGTTTTTATGAAATCAAAAAAATCTAAAACAAAAGAATGATCTTTTGCTTCAGGGTTTTTAAATAATTCTTCTAACCCTTCTTTAATGAAAAATTCTTCATCTAAGAAATTAAAAACAGCAAAACCAGAAGAATGAATTGATAAGTATTTCGTTATTTCAGCGGCTATTTTATATTTATCCTTTATGTCTCGCATTACTTCTTCTAGCTCTTCTTCTATCTTTTCTTCTCTTTTTTCTTTTAAGCTATTAACAAAAAATCGGTAAGCTTTGTCTGTTGGAATTCTTCCTGCAGAAGTATGAGGTTGCTCAAGAAACCCTTCTTTAATTAAAAATTGAAATTCAATTCTTATGGCAGAAGGACATATTCCAAAATCATATTTTTCGGCCAAAAATTTAGAACTAATTGGTTCTGCGTTTTTAATATATTCCTTTACAAGTAATTTTATGATTTTTTCTTGTCTTTCGCTTATCATAAGGGTAATATATCATATATTATTTATCAGTCAAGCCTTTCGTTTGATAAATAATATTTTTTAATTGGCCTTAGGTCTTTGTCTAGTTCGTAAACTAAAGGGATTCCAACAGGTATTTCTATCTTAACAATCTCTTCCCCTGATAGGTTTTCTATAATTTTAATTAATGCTCTTATGCTATTTCCGTGAGCAGAAATTATAATTTTATTTTCTTTAATTTTTGGTTTTATCTCTTCTTCCCAATAAGGAAGAAGTCTTTCTTCTGTGTCTTTTAAGCTTTCTCCTAGGGGAGCATTTTCTATTTCTTCGTACTTTAAATCGAAATCTTTATCTTTTGCGGGAGGTTTTTCTGAATAGCTTCTTCTCCACTTCTCAACCTGCTCTTCTCCATAAAAACTTCTCATTTCGTTTTTATTTTTTCCTTGCAAAAGTCCATAATGTCTTTCGTTTAATCTCCAAGATTTATCTACGGGAATATTTAAACCCATTTCCTCTAAAATAATTTCAAGAGTGTTAACAGCTCTTTTTAAAACAGAAGTAAAGGCTATATCAAAAATATATCCTCTTTCTTTCAATATTTTTCCAGCATCTTTAGCTTGGACAGCTCCCAATTCAGACAAAGGAACATCAATCCACCCCGTAAAGGTGTTTGTTTTGTTCCAAATACTTTCTCCATGTCTTACTATTACCAATTTATACATATTATTTTCTTATAACCTCTCCAACTAAAGATATAATTTTTGATGGTTTGCTTTTTAATGGTCCTTTGTCAATATAGAAATTAACTTTATTTTTAAAATATTCTTTAGCTTCTTTAATATTTATAGCCGGCTTATTCCCTTCTGTATTCACACTAGAGGAAACTATGGGACCTGATATTTTAATAATCTTTATTAAATCAATATTATCTGGTAAACGAAAAGCTAAGCTTTTTTTCCCTCTATGTAAGTATTTAAATTTTTCTTCTTTGCAGTCCATTATTATACTTATCTTCCCAGGCCAATATTTTTTAAGTATTTTTAGATTAGGATTAATATTAAAAAGAGAAAGATCTTTAATTGAAGAAATTAGAATTATGAATGGTTTTTTGAGGCTTCTATTCTTAATTTTGTAAATTTTTTTAACGCTTTTTTCATTAAAAGCAGAACAAGATATGCTATATATAGTGTCTGTTGGAATTACAGCGATTTCTCCTCTTTTTATATTTTCCCCTATTTCTTTAATTCTTTGATGATCCATTTGCAATGCAATCTTCGAATGTAGTTGTTCCATTTTCTTCTATGAAAGCAGTGTTTCCTTTATTCCAAAAAACAAAAACTTCTTTTTTGTCAGCATAGCGAGCGCCAGAAGCTGATATAGCCCTAGGAATAATTATTAGTCTATTATCGCTTAATCTCAATTCAACATTGTTTTCAAAAAAGTCAGAAACAATAAACTTATTATCAGAACATTGGAATATAGCAGATGCTATGGGTGTCGCTTCTTTTTCAAAGATACTTTCTTGATAGGTTTTCCCGATATAAAAACCTAAAAAAAATGTAACTAGATAAACCATAAAAAACAAAATAATGTTTTCCTTAGACTTAAGAATATTTTTAGAATTACCCTTGTGATTTGTTTTCATATTTTTTACTAATTATTGTTTATATTATACTTTATTAGTATTTGAATAGCAAACTATTAAAACAGATAATAGAAAGCAAGATAAAACATAAATATTGAGCCAATAAGCGTTACCCATGTTACAATATTAGAGTTACTTAACCAAATTTTCTTAGTAAAAACAGCTATCAAAAAAATTATAACTTCAATTAACATATAGAAGAAAAGGTATACTAGAATATAAAATAAATAGCTTTCTATTGGCAGGTTATTTTCTGCTAATATTCCACCAAAGACAATTGGTATTCCGATAGAACAAGGAAGTTCAACTATTACTATAATTGCTGAAAAAAGTATTACACCTCCAGCTAAGAAGAATGCACTTTTTTTAGGGCTAGCAAAAGAATTTTTGATTTTATCTATTGGTCCTTTTAGTATTTTAGAGTTAGCAAAGTCACAAGTTGGACCATGTTTTAAAAATTTAAGGAATTCTTTAAAGAAATATATTCCTCCAATTAGCGCCATTAGACCGATTATTATTCTAGATATTGCCAGGTGACTTAATAATAATTCAAAAAGTTTTCCCCATGCAAAAACAATCGTTCCATAAACAACAGCTGTCGTGAGGATAAAAAGACTTCCGTATCCAATAATCTTTCTTCGAGAATCAAAAACAAGAACGATGGAAAGAATTAAAATTAATGCTCCCATAGAACAGATGTTAAATCCATCAACTGAGCTTAGAATTATTGCAGTTGTTAGTAAGGAAAATTTACTTATATCAACTTCTTTATTTATGAAAGGTATTTTTATAATATTTTCTTTTTCTTCTATGTATTTTCCTTCAATAGCATCAATAACCATCTTTTCTTGTCTTTCGGTAAAGTCTGTAAATTGAAAAAAAACACCATTAACAAAAGAAGTAGGAGCCATTATCTTATAGTTTTCCACTTCGTAGTAATTAGCCAGTTCCTTTAATTTTTCTGTTTCTGTTATTGAATAGATGTTGATCTCTAGTTGAGGATAATTGCTTTTTATGCTTTCCATGAATTCCTTTTGTGCTTTACAAGTTGTACAAAGCCTATCTTCAAAGAAGTGTATATTTATTTCTTCTTCCTCAACAGCAAAAACAGGACTTATTAAAAATAATAATCCTGTAAAGGAAAAAAGAAATAATGCAATTAGTTTATTGCGCATCCTGTCTTTTCAGATAATTCTTTTATTGTATAATTATCAAAAACTTCTCCATTAATTTGTGTCTCTGGAATATTTCCAGTTTTCTTTTCGTCACGACATTTGCTTGTGTTCTCTATCTTGTCACAATCGATATATATCAGGTCGATATTTTCAACATCTTTGAATTCATTTAAAAGGTTTTTACAGGGAGGACAATCAGTTCCATATATTACAACGTTATTTCTTTGTAAACAGATTGCAAAATCATCAACTTGAGCTCTCTTTCCTGGAATTTGGAATAAGAGAAATATTATTAAAAGAGATATTATTACTATGGCGACTATTAATATATTTTTGTTCATTTTGTAAGTTATTTTTACTAAAAACTAAAGTGCATGATTCTGTTTCAAATATTGTTGCTTCGGCATTAAGCCATTCTGATTCATTACCTTCTATTTTATCAAGTTGCCAGTC
>CAZDVN010000017.1:0-9333 GCA_964508955.1 uncultured Candidatus Saccharibacteria bacterium | reverse complement strand
TCTTTACTTGCGTCAAGAATTAAGGGACCACTTAATCCAAAATGGGTAAAAAGTAAATCTCCTTTTTTGGTTTTTCTTTTTTATCATTTAAAGATAGGGATATTGATATATTTTTAAGTGATATCCCTTGAAGACCTTTTGACCATTTTTCCTTTGTTTCAACAGGAGTTAAGGAAGGCTTCAAATCTGTAACAGTATGTCCTAATTTCTCTGCCCACAAAAAACCATCACCAGTAGAACCAGTGACAGAGTAAGATTTTCCTCCAGAAGAAAGAATGTAGTTTTTTGCTTTTATTTTATCACCATCAATCAATGAAATATAATCTATTACGTTATCTTCTTTTTTAATATCTTTCACCTCGGAAGAAAGTAAAATTCTAACTTTATATTTTTTAAGTAAAAATATTAATACATTTAAAACATCTTTCGAATTTTCGTTTTCTGGATATATCTTATTCCCTTCTTTTCTTAACCTCAAACCATTCTTTTCAAAAAAATCTATCGTATTTTCGAAATTAAAAATAGAGAAAGAAGATAAAAGAAAATCTCCATTTTTACCAAATTTACTGCAAAACTCTCTATTGTTTTTTTCTATGCTTGTTAAATTACATCTTCCTCCTCCAGATAGAAGAAGCTTAATCCCTAATTTATCATTTTTCTCTATTAAAATTGTTTTTGCTCCTAAAGAACTTGAGGTTATAGCAGCCATCATTCCTGCAGGGCCACCTCCAATTACGGCAACATCGTAATTTTTTATTTTATTTTTCATTTTATTTTCCACTTTTAATTTCAATTACATCTCCATCTTTAACAATATATTCTTTACCTTCAGTCCTTATCAATCCTTTTTCTCTAGCTTTCGCAAAACCATTACAATCTAGAAGGTCTTTCCAGTTTATAACCTCTGCTTTGATAAAACCATCTTCAAAGTCACTGTGGATTACTCCTCCTGCTTGAGGGGCCCTAGAGCCATTCTTAATTGTCCATGCTCTTGTTTCATCAGGGCCTGTAGTAAAAAAAGTTACTAAGCCTAAAAGATTGTATGATTTTTTTATTAATTCATTAATTTTTGATTCTTCTAGCAATCCTAGCTCTTTTTTTTCTTCTAAAGTTAAATCATTGCTTTCTGCCTCCATTAAAACATCCATAAAAACATATGTCCAATTATTTTTTTTAAATATATTTAAAACATCAGAGGAAATATCCCCTTCTTCTCCATTTAAAAGATATATCCTTGGCTTAAAGGAAAGAAGTTGGTAGCTTTTAATTATCTTTTTCTCACCTTCGTCTAAATTAACATCTAAAATAATTTTTCCTTCTTTTAAAAAATCATAAATCTTTTTAAGAGTTTGTAGCTCTTTTAATATTTCTTTTTTTCCTGTTTTTGATTCTTTCTCCAGGGATGATATTCTTTTTTCTATGATTTCAATATCTTTTAAAATCATTTCCATATCTAGAATTTCTTTGTCTTTCAATATATCTATATCTTTTCTTGTATTAACAATGTTTTCATTTTTAAAACAACGTAAAACATATATAATAGCATCTGTCTCTCTTATGTTTGCCAAAAATTTATTACCTAATCCTTCTCCTTTGCTTGCCCCTTTAACTAGTCCAGCAATATCTACAAAATCAACAGTGGCATAAATCTTTTTTAAAGAGCTTGTTAAATGAGCAAGTTTCTCAACTCTTTCATCAGGAACACAAGTAACTCCAACATTTGGATCAATGGTACAAAAAGGATAATTGGCTATATCCACTTGTTTCTGTGTTAATAATTGAAATAAAGTAGATTTTCCAACGTTTGGAAAACCAACAATTCCCATTTGCAAAGACATTATTTTTTATTTATCAGTATTTCGGCTTCTTTTTTTAATGACTCTAAAACTTTTTTTGAAATATTTAATGTTTTTGAAAATTTTTCAATGTCAATATCCAAAACTTCCTTAGCTAAAACTATCCCTTCTTTTTCAAAGACATGAATTAATTTACCATGCAAAGATGGAAGTATAGTGGCTGGATAAAGTTTTTTTTCTTCAATTAATTTTTCTAATCCTCTTTTCTCAGGATACTTCCAACCTAAAAGTTTGATTCCCTTGCATGTAGAGTATTTTATTGCTTCATTTGTAAATCTAGAATTAGTAACTATAAAAGAATAAAGCTCTTTATCTTTAAATATAACATTGTCTTTAATGTCTTCTAGTATGGCAAAACTTTTAAGGCAAACATTGATATCAATTACACAATTTGATTTATTCCTATACTTGCATTCGCCAGCATAAAATTTATCATTTTTTTCCGCTAAAAAATCTAGTTCGTACTTTGATCCTTTTCCAGATATTATTCTTCCTTCTCTAATTTTCAAACAATAGTTAGAAAGAATTTTCCTGATAAAGGTTTCAAATAAAAAACCTTCGGGACCAAGTTTTCTTATTCCCTCCTTGAGGCTAAATTTTATAGAAAGTTGAGAATTTTGATTTCTTAATTCTTTTTTAACTTTTTCAAATATTTCTGAAGTTTTAATGTTTGGATAAATCTCATTCTCTATTTTAATTGATATTTGTTTTGCTAAAGAAAAAGAAGCTCCTGCCCTTAAGGCAGAATTGTATACTTTGTTGATTGAAAAAGGTTCTTTTTCTCCGTTATACTTTATAACCTCTATTTTATTATTCAAATTTTGATTTGATTTTTTCTTTGAAGTCATCATAATTTTTCTCTGCTCTTTTAATCTTAAAGCTACCCTTTATGTAAAGTAAACCAACAATAATAATAATTAAGCCTATAAAATAAGCAAAAACTTTCAAAGCTTCAATTGGCCAAGCTATAAAAGAAATGCCTAACAAGACTGCCAACAAGCCAGTTATAAAAATAACCCACCAGTTTCCACTAATCTTTTTTATATAATTATCAAAAATAGCAATTTTAAACATAATTTTTATCTATTATCTCCACTTCCATGAAGCTCTCCTCTTTGTTGCCTTGATTTAAGTTTTTCTATATTTTTACTAGCAACTTCTTCTAGAGAAATACCTAACTCTTTAGATAGATTAGCAATATACCATAAAACATCTCCCAGCTCTTTAGTGATTTCTCCTCTTTTTTCTTCTGAAATAACTCCCTCATTATCTCTTATCACTTTTTTAATTTTTTCGGCAATTTCTCCCGCCTCTCCAACTAAGCCAAGGGTTGGATATATATAATTGTTGTCTTTGTTTGGATAAATAGCTGTTTTTCTTGCTTCAGCTTGATATTCTTCAAATGTCATATTTTTTGTTTTTTATTATTATAACTAAATAAATTATAGCAAATAATGACTAAAAATCCAATTTTTTTCTTTTAATTATAAAGTAAGCAATAAAGCCCCCTAAGCAGGCTGTCACCAGTTGAGGCCAACTCATCATTATGCTTATTTTATTTAAAATCGGAGAAGAAACAAAAAATTTAATAATAAAATTCGTTATTAGGAACAAAAAAGAAAACTTGAATAACGCTCCCATGATTAAACCTAACCAATAATTTTTAAGAAATCTAAAAGAAAGAATCAAAATAATATTTCCTAAAACAATAAAAGGAATCATTATTGGCAAAGACATAAAGCCTAGAGTTAAAGATATCGCACTTGGCAAAAAACATAATAAAATAGCTCCACCTAGTCCAAAAACAAAAAAGGAAACTATCAACGAAGCATTAACAATTGTTCCAGTTATAAATTGGTTTCCTATGAAGGGCGCAAAAAAAACAACTGCCAAGAAACATAAAAATTTAAAAACTATTGATAATCTGTTTGCCGAAATTACTTGAGATGTGTTCATTATTTTATTTTAATTATTAATCCTTTTTCTTTTGCAGAATATGAAGTATGGCAAAACTTATGGACTGTTTCTTTATTTTTTAAAAATTCTTTGTAAATCAATTTTACCAAAGGACTTTCATGAGCTAACCTTACATCTTTCTTTTTATCTATTTTATATAAAGAAAGAGCTCTTTTCTTCCTTATATCGTCATCTATAGGAATTGGTTGGCCTCCCCCTCCAATGCAACCTCCTGGACAAGCCATAACTTCAACATAATCATATTCGTAAGGATTTTTTTCTAATAATTTTTTAGCGTTTCCAAGACCATTGATAACGGCAACTTTTACTATTTTTTTACCAATTTTTAACTTTATTTCTTTTGAACCTTTCATTCCTCTGATGCTTTTAAATTCTATTTCTTTTAATTTTTTGCCTGTCATTTTTTCGTAAACCGTTCTTAGTGCTGACTCTGCAACTCCTCCGGTATTTCCATAAATAACACCTGCACCAGTATATTCCCTCCAGGGACAATCCAACTTTTCATCTTTAATTTCGCTTAAATTAATTTTATTTTTTTTAAACATTCTTGAAAGCTCACGAGTTGTCAAAACATAATCAACTGGTTTTAATTTATTAAAATATAGTTCTTTTCTTTCTATCTCGTATTTTTTAGAGGTACATGGCATAACTGAAACAACCACAATATTTTTAGGATTAATTTTTTCTTTTTCTGCAAAATAACTTTTTGTTAATCCTCCTAAAATTATATGTGGAGATCTTACTGTTGTTAGATTTTTAATAAACTTTGGATAGTAAATTTCAACATATCGAACCCATGATGGACAACATGACGTAAACATAGGTAAATCTTTTTTCTTTAATATCCTTTCAATTAATTCGTTTGATTCTTCAATCGTAGTAATATCTGCTCCAACAGAAACGTCAAAAACTTTCCTTGCTCCTAATTTTTTTATCCCAGCAACAATTTTTTCAGTTACGATAGAACCATAATCCATACCAAAATCTTCACCAATAGAACTTCTTACAGCTGGAGCAAACTGGAAAACAACATATTTTTTATTATTAGCTAACTCTTTTTCAACTTCAGGGATAGAATTTACCTCTTCAAAAGCACCTCCTGGACAATGAGTTATGCATTGACCGCAAAAAACACAATCATTTTTAGAAAATCCTATTTGAACAAAGTTACCATTTTTCTCTGTAGTTAAAAATCCAACTCCTTGGTTTTTGCAAACCTCTACACAGTTTTTGCAATCAATACATTTTGAACTATCAAAAACTATAGAAGGACCAAATTGATATTTAGGGAAATTCTTTTTCCGATCTTCAAGCTTGTTTATTTTAATATTATATTCTTTTGATAAAGACAAAAGCTTGCATTTGTATTTCCAATTACAACTACTACACTGCTCTATATGCTGAGAGACAAGAAGCTCTAAATTAATTTTTCTTAATTTTCTTATTTCTGGAGAATCAGTAATAATTTCCATTCCTTCTTCAGCCAAAGTAGAGCAAGAAGTATGTAGACCCTCTTTTCCTTTTATAGAAACCAAGCATAATCGACAGCTATTTTGAGGCTTTAAATCACTGTGATAGCAAATAGCTGGGATATCAACCCCATTTTTTTTAGCAACATCAAGAATACTTTCCCCCTTAGAACCTTCTACCTCTTTATTATTTACTTTAAGTTTTATTTTCATTTTTAATTTTCTTAATTAAGCTTTCAAAAGGAAGAGGCATTCCTCTCCCTAAAGAACAGAAACTTGTTTTCTTTAAGCTTAAAAAAATATCTTCTAATATTTCTATATCTATTTCTTTTTTTTTCATCATTTCATATATTCTATAAGCGCCTTCTCTACAAGGAGTACATTTGTCACAATTTCCTTTATGATAAAATTCTGCCCATTTCTCCATTAAGATATATATATCTGTTTGTTTTTTATTAAAAACTGTTATTGAACCTGTTCCACAAACCAGAGAATTAAGTTCATTTTCAAGCATTATCTCTCCTGAAACTCCTCCTCCAGCCTGAACAAAAAATTCAAAGTTAGGATAATTATTTGTTTCTTTTAATATTTGAATAATTGTTAAGTTTTCAGGGAGCTCATAAACACCTGGATTTATAACGTCACCATTAACAGAATAAAATCTAGTTTTTTTGTATTCCCCCTTGCTTATCTTACTAATATGATAAAAAGTCTCAACATTGTTCATTAATGTTGGACAATTAAACAACCCACAATTTGTTAAAAAAGGAGGTTTTGCTCTAGGCTCGATTCTTTTTCCTTCTATGGCAGCACAAACTACCGTTTCTTCTCCTCCAATATATCCAGCCTTTTTCTCAAAAATAATAAGTTTATTTTTTCCAATTATATTCTCAAGATTAATTTTTATTTTTTTATAATAATCCTTATTCAAATATATATAAGAATATTCGGCATCAAGAAAATCAGCAGCAATGTTTATTCCATTAATAACTTCTTCAGGATAATTTTCCAAAATATAACCATCCTTAAAAACATTAGGCTCTCCTTCTGAGGCATTACAAATAACATATTTTTTTGTTCCAACAGCTTTTTTCGCAATCTCCCATTTTAATCCTGTCGGAAAACCTCCTCCTCCTTTTCCTTTTAATCCAGCTTCTTTAATTTTCCTAACTATGTCCATAAAAATAATCTTACCAGTTATATATTTTAATTATATCATTTTTTTTCAATAGGGCCTGATAATAATCATATTACCACAAAGGTATATCATTTTCTAGAGAATACTATATAATAATTCTTAGTATAATAATTATAAGAACAGGAATATACAGAATAAAGCAACGAATTTTATTAGCAAAAAAACATTCAAAGAAATAATAGATTTTTCGAAAAATAAAAAAACTCCTTTTCTTTTGATAAATTTAAACGAAATAGAAAAAGAATACAACGGTTTAAAAAATAATCTTCCTTATGCAAAAATATATTATGCAGTAAAAGCTAATCCTAATAATGATGTTGTTAGGCTTTTACATAAAAAAGGATCGAACTTCGACATAGCCACTATTTATGAGTTAAATCAATTATTAGATCTTAATGTTTCTCCTGAAAAAATAAGTTATGGAAATACAATAAAAAAAGAGCTGGACATAGCTTATGCATTTGAAAAAGGTGTTAAACTTTTTGCTACCGACTCAGAAAGTGATTTAAAGAAAATTGCTAAAAAAGCTCCTGGTTCAAAAGTTTTCTTTAGGTTGTTATGCGATGGAAGTGGAGCAGATTGGCCATTATCAAGGAAATTTGGGGCACATCCGGATACAATATTTAATTTAGCTATACTGGCTAAAAAATTAAAACTTATCCCCTATGGAATATCTTTTCATGTTGGAAGCCAACAAAGAGATATCGGCCAATGGGGCAACGCTATCTCTCAATGCAAATATCTTTTTACTGCTCTAGAAGAAGAAGGGATATCTCTAAAAATGATAAACATAGGAGGAGGCCTTCCTTCAGACTATGTTAATCCAGTGAAAAGCATTGATATTTACGCTAAAGAAATAACAAGATTCTTAGAAGAAGATTTTGGAGAAAATTTACCAGAAATCATAATAGAACCAGGAAGATCAATAGCCGGAAATTCAGGTACAATAGTTAGCGAGGTAATCATGATATCCCAAAAGTCTTCTGAAGGACAAAAATGGGTTTATTTAGACATAGGAAAATTTGGAGGATTAATAGAGACAATTGGCGAAGCCATTAAATATCCCATATGCACAGAAAAAAATGAGAAGAAATTAATGGAAGTTATTCTTGCTGGCCCAACCTGCGACAGCATGGATATTCTTTATGAGGACTATAAATATTGCTTAAATAAATCATTGAAAGAGGGAGACAAAATTTATATTCTACACACAGGAGCATATACTGCCAGTTATAGTTCTATTTGTTTTAATGGAATCCCCCCTTTAAAAGTCTATACAAAAAAATTTTAATTCTCTATGTATCCTTTTTTTATTGCTTCTTTCAAGTCGTCACTTGAATTAGAAGAAAGCGTTTCTAGGAACACTTCTTTTTCTTCTTTGTCCATCAATTGAGGCTGAGATAGAGTACTTTTAGTTGGGTATAAATTATATATTTTTTTGTTAGGATAAATTTCTAATCCTAGAGCAAGACTTTCTTGGGTTTCTTTTGAAAAATATTGATCAAAAATAAAATTACCTAAAGAATAAAATATTAGTTTTCCATTGTATTTTTCAATATTTTGAACAACGTGAGGATGTCCCCCTATTACTAGGTCTGCCCCAGAATCAATCATTAAGTGAGCTAATTTTTGCTGTGCCAAAGAATTAACCTCTTCATATTCATTCCCCCAATGAATTAAAACTATAAAAAATGATTCTGGATTGTAAAATCTTTGACCATCAATCCAAATAGAAACTTCTTCATTCGAACAGTTAGAAGGAAAAGTTTTATTAATTGCATAAAAAGTAATACCATCTTTTTGATATACATAATCCATATCGCAATCTATCGTATCTCCGGCATAATTAATTTCTGCTTCTTCTAAAATCTCTCTTGTCTCTTTAAGTCCTGAGGAACCTGTATTAAGAGTATGATTGTTTGCCAAAGACACTAAAGAAAAGTTACCGCTCTTTAAGGTTCCTATAATTCTCTTGTCAAAAGAGAACTTTAAAGAACTGTCTGGGAAATCTTGAGGCTCATTATTTATTGGACCTTCTAGATTACCAACAACGAAATCAAAATCATTTAAAAAATTTTTGATTAATTCTATTGGGTAAGAAAATGATTTTTTAATCATTAAAGACTCAACGCCTCTATCAAACATCATGTCTCCTACAAATAAAATTTTTTCTGGCTTAACTTCTTTTTCAATATTTTTGTCTTCCTCTACCAGCGAAACTAATGATGCTTGGCTATCTATTTCTGGAGAAATATCTATCATTTTCGCAAGACAAAAGATAAATAAAATAAAAAAAGATATTAAAAAAATATTTCGTTTCATATAAGTCATTATATCACATTTAATCTTGAATTTAAAATGCTCGGATGGTATAATCTACCTCAAATGATAAAAAAACTATTAATATTACCTTTTGATCACCGATCTTCTTTTATTAACGATATTTTAAGCTCTAAAGAATATTCAAAGAAGAAAATCGAGAAGATGAAAGAAATGATTTTTGAAGCATTCCTGTTGTCAATCAAAGATAAAGACAAAGAAAGTTTTGCTATTTTAGTTGATGAAGAATATGGAGAAAAAGTTTTAAAGAAAGCTAAGAAAATAGGTATCCAAACTTGCTTACCAGTAGAAAAAAGTGGTCAAAAAGAATTAATCCTTGAATTTGGGAAAAATTTTGGGGCACATATAGATAAATTTAAACCAGACTTTGTAAAAGTTTTAATAAGGTATAATCCCTCAAATAAAGAATTAAATAAGAGACAACTAAAAGTCCTTTCTGAAATTAATGATTTTTGCAAAAAAAATAAATATAAAATTATTTTAGAATTATTAG
>CAZDVN010000016.1:0-9671 GCA_964508955.1 uncultured Candidatus Saccharibacteria bacterium | reverse complement strand
TTATCATTTATTTTATTTTTTAGATTTTACTAATTTTTTTTTCTTATTATTTGAAAACGTTTTCATGACAATCTCATCTTTTTCTTCTTCAATTTGAACTCTGTCTCCATTCTTTATTTCTCCAATAACAATCTTGAAAGCCATTGGATCTAAGATAAGCTTTTGAATTATTCTCTTTAATGGCCTTGCTCCTAACGATGGATCAAATCCTTTTTCAGCTAAGAATTGTTTAGCTTTTTCTGAAACTGATATTTTAATTTCTTTTTTATCTAACCTAGTTTGAACTTTCTTTAGCTCTAAATCAACAATTTGTTTAATTTCTTTGGCTCCTAAATAATCAAATATAACAATTTCGTCAATTCTGTTTATAAATTCAGGCTTAAACTTCTCTTTTAGGGCATCTTGGACCTTATCTTTTAATCCTTCTTTTCTACTTAATTTCTCATCGTCAACAAAGCCTAAAGGAGCTTCTTTAGCTATAATATCAGAACCAATGTTTGAGGTCATCAAAAGAATTGTATTTTTAAAAGAAACCATTCTTCCCTTAGAATCAGTAAGTCTTCCATCCTCTAAGACTTGCAATAAGATATTGAAAACTTCGCTATGAGCTTTTTCAACCTCATCTAAAAGAATAACGCTGTAGGGTCTTCTTCTGACCTTATCAGTTAATTGACCTCCTTCATCATATCCAACGTAACCAGGAGGACTTCCTATCATTTTAGAAACATCAAACTTTTCCATATATTCAGACATATCTACTCTAATCATTGCATTCTCATCATTGAACAAGAATTCTGCTAAGGCTTTGGCTGTTTCTGTTTTACCCACTCCCGTTGGCCCTAAGAACATAAATGAGCCCAAAGGTCTACCCTCTTCTGATATTCCTGCCCTAGACCTTCTAATAGCGTTAGAAACTGCTTTAATTGCTTCTTCTTGGTCAACAACTCTCTTACTTATTTCCTTTTCCATGTTCTCTAGCTTAAAAGATTCTGATTCCAAAAGCCTTGTAACAGGAATACCCGTCCAGCGAGCAACTACTCTAGATATTTCTTCTGGTCCAATTTCTTGCTTAAGAATAGGGTTTTGCTTTTGGAGTCTTACTATTTTATTTTCTTGTTTTTTCAGTTTAGCAAACAAGTCAGGCAATGTTCCATATTTTATTTCAGCTACTTTTTGCAAATCACCTTCTTTTAAAAGTCTTTCTACCGTATACTTGTTTTTCTCAATCTCTTCTTTCAAGTCTTTAATAGCATTAATTGTTTCTTTCTCAGTGTTCCATCTTACTGAAAAAGTATTAGCCTTTTCATTATATTCAGCAAGCTCTCTAATCAAAATCTTCTCTCTTTTCTCAAGAGTTTCCTTTTCTTTTGGTATCGCAGTAAGAAGTTCTTTTTTAACAGCTTCTCTCTCAATCTCTCTCTTTTGAATTTCTTTTTTTAAATCTTCTAATTCAATTGGATTTGATTCTATCTCAAGCCTTAAAGCCGAAGAAGCTTCGTCCATTAAGTCCACCGCTTTATCAGGTAAGAATCTATCTGTGATATATCTTGCAGATAATTCAGCGGCAGCAACAAGGGCTGAATCTTTAATTTTCAATCCATGATGAAGCTCATATTTTTCTTTAATCCCTCTTAATATTGAAACCGTATCTTCTATGGAAGGTTCAGCAACATATATTGGTTGAAATCTTCTTTCTAATGCTGCGTCTTTTTCAATATACTTTTGATATTCTTTTAAGGTTGTTGCTCCAATAGCTCTTAATTCTCCCCTTGCTAAAGAAGGTTTTAAAAGGTTTGATGCATCAACTGCTCCTTCAGCGGAACCTGCACCAATTATGGTATGTAATTCATCAATGAATAGAAGATACTGTCCTTCCTTTTTCTTAATTTCTTTTAAAAGCATTTTTACTCTTTCTTCAAATTCCCCCCTATATCTTGTTCCAGCAATTAAAGAACCCAAGTCTAAGCTTATAACTTCTTTATCTTTCAAGCTTTCTGGTACTTCACCTTTTATTATCCTTTGAGCAAGCCCCTCCGCAATAGCTGTTTTTCCTACTCCAGGCTCACCTATTAGAACTGGGTTATTTTTGGTTCTTCTAGACAATATCTGCATTAATCTTCTTATCTCGTCATCTCTTCCAACAACAGGATCAAGTTTTCCTTTTTTCGCTAAATCTGTTAAATTTCTCGTATAATTTTCTAAAACTTTTAGTCTAGCTTCAGGATTTGGACTTGTGATTTTTTCTCCTCCTCTTAATTTATTAAATACTTTTTGGGCTGAGAAATAGTCAATCTTTTCTTTTGCATCTTCTCCTTCAAAAGATTTTAAATAATTTGTTTTTTGTAAAACCTCACCAGCTAAACTTTTTGAGCTTAAAAGAGCTAAGAAAAGATGTTCTAAAGAAACAAACTTGTCTCCCATGTTTATTGATTCTTCTCTTGCTCTTTCTAAAACATTAGCCATATCTTGAGTTAAGTAAAATTGACCCATAGGTTGACTTTGTGAAGCAGCAGGAATTCTAGACAAGGCACTTGTTATCTTTTTATGTAAATCCGTAACATCTATATTAATACTATCTAGATAATTTAAGACAATGTTGTCTTTATTGTCTAAGATTATAGCTAAAAGCAGATGAAGCGCATCTATATGTTGCTGATCCATCTCCCGAGCCATATTCTGTGCTGTCATTATTATTCTTTGAGCTTTGTTTGTAAAATTTATTCCATCCATATTTTTGTTTTTTTAAACATTTATACAAGTTAATTTTAGCCCAAAAAATGAAAAAAGTCTACATGGTAATTATTACTATGTATACCTAAAAAAATAGAGGACTATATTTTTATAATCCTCTTTGAGGAATCTCTCAAGTCTATATTATAAATCAACCAATAGCATCATCATGAAAAAATTAAACAAAAAAAAAGGAATGGTTATTCCATATCCTCAATCTTCTGCAACTCTTTTGTTGTCAGGAGAAGAATCTCCAGTATCCTAGAGTTGTCAATGCCTTCCATCTCAAGCAGGTCTGCGCAGCACCTGATTATAAAGATTTTTTTAGCCTTTCTTAAAGCTATTTCCCGTTTTTCTTTCATTTATACCAATAATAGTATAGAATTTCTAGAACATTATGTCAATATTTCTTTAAGCTTCATAATTGCTTCTTTCCTCATAAAATTAGATCTTTTTTCTTCTAATGTAAGCTCGGCAAAAGTTTTATCATAGCCTTGAGGGATAAAGATTGGATCCCATCCAAAACCATTATTGCCTTTCGGTTCAGTGCTTATCTCCCCCAATGTTTCTTCTACAATTAACTTCATTTCTTTTCCATCGAAATAAGCGATGCAAATGACAGCCTTTGCTTTTCTGTTTTCTTTAATGAGATTACAAACTTGCTCTAAGGTTAAATTTTTAATAAAAAACTTAACTAAAGCTCCAGGCAAACCATTAAGTTCTTCAAAGTATAGTCCAGTGTCTTCAGTAATAACTGGCTTTTTTAATATCTCATAAGCTTGCTCTGCTTTATTTCGAGCAACATCTTCAACGTTAAGAGATTGTATTTCTTCCAAGTTTAAATCAACACTTTTTAGTTTAGTGCCTAATATATATTCAAATTCTTCAATTTTATTTTTATTTCCAGTTACGAATATCATAAATTATTGGCGGAGGGGACAGGACTCGAACCTGCAAGCCCTTACGGGCGCACGCTTTCCAAGCGTGTTCCTTACCATTCGGAGCACCCCTCCTGATTATTCTATTACTTATCCTTATTTTAACACTGATATATAATTTTTCAACATAAATATAGAGTCTGCTTTCATTTGAATTCTAATCCAATCTTTTTCTTTTTCGTTTTGGACAAGTTCTCCTAGTCCCTGAAGCATCTGATTATCTTTTACTTTCTCAATAAAAGAAATGCAATCTGCCAGGTATTCTTTAGTAGCCTTACCAGTTCTTTCTTTAATCACTTCGTTGCTAATGTCCCAATTGTTCTTGGCAAAGTAATGGATATCATAAATATCTCTTGTGGCAATTTCGTTTCTTGAAGTCAAAGCTGATAGCTTGCTGGCAAATAAATAATCTTTCTTAGCAACAAGCATTGAAATGCCTAAATACTCTTTCATTTCGTAATAATCTTTAATATTTTCTACTAATTTTCTAACATTTATCTCAATCTTAATATTGTGATCATTGTCACCATAAGAAAGTAAAGCAAAAATAGTAAATCTTTTTATGTATTGATCTTTTATCTGTCCATACTTGCTCAAAATAGCCACAATTTTTTCAAGTACCAATTTTTGATTTTCTTCATTTAGTATCAATAGGTCAAAATCTAAGTCAACCGAAAATCTTGGTAAGCCATAAAAAAAATAAGCACAGGTACCACCCTTGAATCCTAAAAGTGAACTAACTGAAACATCTGTATAAATATCCTTCAGTACCTGCCCCATTACCAATTGATGTTTTTCTCTGTTAAGCATAATTTTTTTGATATTTAGCTAATCGTTTTATTAACTCTTTATTGCTATAAATTTTTACTATCTCATTGCATTTATCCCAATTAATTGAATTTAAATTATCAAAATAATAATTCGGGAATAAATAAATCATATCCAAAAAAGCTCGCTCTGGGGTAGCTATACTGTAATTATTTTCACTTTTTATTCCAACCGAATTAAACAAGACACCTTTTTTTAATCTTCTAAAAGTGAAATTATTTTTGTCTATTCTTTTAGTTAAAGAATATGGACCAGCAATAAAAATCGTTTCGTAATTTTGGAAAATTACACCAGATTCTCGAAGAACTGTTTCAAAGCTGATATAGGAAGGACTATAAACACTGGTTGCTAATTCTTTAGGGTTATATTTTTTATCCTTAGAAAAAACACCCCGAGTCAATCTAATTAATGCTTTCGTTTTTACATAATAGGAAGTCTTTGCATGCAAGCTTTCTTCGTTATTTATTTGCCAGATTAAAGCCAAATCCTTGCTTGTAAGAATTGTTTTATTTGATTGGTATAATTTTGCTATTAAACTGTCCATAGTAATTATATGCAATGGAACTGATAATTTATCACAGTTCTATTGTATATTACCTAAAAATACATGTCAAACCACATGTATCGTCGAATATAAGATGCTCTCTCCTAGATCTTCATTCCTCTTAGATTGGCTACTCTTTCTTCAAGAGGAGGATGAGTTAAAAATAGTTTAGTAATCCAACTTTTGGTATTTTTTCCTCTTAGGGGAGAAGAAATAAAAAGATGGGCGTTGGAAGTATTTGCTGTTCTAATGGGAGCTTCATCAGAAGATATTTTTTCTAAAGCACTGGCTAGGCCTTCTGGATATCTAGTCAAGAGAGCCCCTGACGCATCAGCTAAAAATTCTCTTTTCCTGGAAACTGATAATTGAATTAAGGATGCGGCAATAGGAGCAAGAATAGCAGCTAACAACCCTACCACTAAAATAACGATGTTGCCTTTATCATTTCTATTCCCTCCTCCCATTCTTATGCTCATTCTTAAGAAGAAATTAGAAACAATAGCAATTGTTCCAACTAAAACAACTACTGCTGTTTGTAAAAGCATATCTTTATTTTTAATGTGAGAAATTTCGTGAGCAATAACTCCTTCAATTTCGTTTTTTTCTAACTTCCCTAATAATCCTTTTGTTACAGCAACAACAGCATGCTTCTCATCTCTCCCTGTGGCAAAAGCATTTGGTTGGGCTTCATTAAGAATATATACCTTAGGCATTGGAATGCCAGCTGTGATAGAAAGATTTTCTACTATTCTATAAAGATCAGGATTGTCTTCTTTTTTGATAGGATGAGCTTTTGTTGAAGCTAAGACTATTTTATCTGAAAACCAATAAGAAGAAAAGCTTGTTGCTATGCTTATAACAATAGCAAGATACAATATTAAACTACTATCTAAGACATAACTAAAAAGCCACCCTAAGAGAATGGTAAAAACTAAGAAAAAAGTTATTAAAAGCCACGTCTTTCTAGAATTAGAGTCAGCTATATTGTACAAAGTAGCCATAAGACTTTTTATTCTATGCCTTTTCTTCTTTTGTCTCTCTCGGAAGAATTTTTCATTTTTTTCTTAAGCTTTTTCTTCTGCTTAACAATACATTTTTCAATATTTCTCATATTTTTTTAAAAATTAACTTTCGGTGTTTGTTTTTCTTCTTCTCCTATACTAAAGAAATCTGATGCTTTAAAATTAAATGTTCCTGCAATAATATTTGAAGGAAAAACTTCTAATCTAGTATTGAAATCTTTAACATTTCCATTATAGAATCTTCTTGAAGCTTGTATTTTATTCTCTGTATCAGATAATTCTTTCTGTAATTCTAAGAAATTTACTGATGCTTTTAAGTCAGGATAATTTTCTGATAAAGCAAATAGACTTTTTAATGTTCCTGAAAGAACATTTTCAGCCTCCCCTTTTTCTTTTAAACCATTAGCTGACATAGCCGCACTCCTTGCCTGTATTACCTTTTCAAAGGTTTCTTTCTCGTGAGAAGCATAACCTTTAACTGTTTCTACTAAATTAGGGATCAAATCATATCTTCTCTTTAGTTGAACATCAATATCAGACCAAGCTTCCTTCACTCTGTTCCTTAAAGTTACCAAGCCATTGTATACAATCACTATATATACTAAGATTAAGGCTAATATTCCTAAAACTATCATAAATTCTGTTGCCATATATTTTTATATTATTATCTTATGTTTTTTAATATTACACTAAAAAGTCTTAATTTTCAAGCTATTTTTTAAACAACTTTTTAATTTTAGAAAATAATTTCAAAAAAACTATAACCTTTAAAAGAAATGAATTCTTAATATCATTAATTAGTTTTCCTGTTTGCTTTTTTATTCCATTAGTTAAAATAATATTAGAAAGAATAAACAGGAAAAATACTAGAAAGATTAATAACATTTTTATCATAGCCATATTTCTTTGAATTTATTGTCTACTATTTTCTAATCTAACACATACTAACTTAAAACTCCATATCTTCTTATTCTTTACAAATATCTATAATTTCAATCTCCTCGTTTAAAATCTCTAATATTTCTTCGGGACTTAATAAAGACAAAAAGCTTGATATCAAGGGCTTAACTAAGAGAACAAATCCCTCTCTGATTGATTTCGTTACTGCTTCGCTTACTTTTTCTACAATCTTATCGGATGGAACAACAATATTTTTTTCAACAAAAATTGTTATATTCTCTGTAATATTTTCTTTAGCTTCTTCAGCCTTCTCTAAAGAAACATCTTTAATTTTATCTAAAACTTCTGAAGTTTTTTCAGAAAAATTAATTGTTTCAACTTTATTAAAAGGTTCTTTTATATTTTCTGAAATACCAGAGTCTATTTCAGGAACAATATGGACAACATTAAATTTTGACGTAATTTTTTCTTTTGCTCCCACTGTAGTACTTTTTTCATCTTTTTTTTGTTCAGAAAAATCATCAAACATATTATCTGTTTTATTCTCTTTCAAAAATGTTACTTTCTCTATCTTTCCTTCATTTTGATTATTTTTCTCATTATTAATAAAAACTTCTTTTATCATAGCATTTAATGAAAAAAAACTAATTAAAATGAAAAAAAAAGCAATAATATACTTTTTTGCCATTTGAAATATATAACCTAATTACTTAAATAATAATATCTTTATAAGTAATTTGTGTCAAATAATAAAAAAGGGGCAAAGCCCCTCTTTTTAATATCCCATATTTCCCATCGCTGGACCTGCGCTACTATCTTTTTCTTCAGGTTTTTCAACGACAATACATTCCGTAGTTAAAAGCATTGATGCAGCTGAGACAGAGTTTTCTATACAAGACCTTGTTACTTTTGTTGGGTCAACTATTCCCGCCATAATCATATCTTCAAATCTATCTTCTTTTGCATTATATCCTTCAGAGAATGAAAGCTTTTTAACTTCAGCAACAATAACTGAACCATCTTTACCTGCATTATCAGATATTTTTCTTAAAGGATCTTCTAATGCTCTTCTAACAATTTCTAGCCCTACCTTCTCTTCTCCTTTTAATTTTAAATCTTCTAATGCTTTTTGGCATCTTAATAATGCAACCCCTCCTCCAGGAACAACTCCCTCTTCAATGGCAGCTCTTGTGGCAGACAAAGCATCTTCCGTTTTATGTTTTCTTGCTTTTTGTTCAATCTCAGTGGCAGCACCTACCTTGATAACAGCAACTCCTCCTGATAATTTTGCCAATCTTTCTTGAAGCTTTTCTTTATCATAACTTGATTCTTCTTTTGCAATTTGAGTTTTTATTTGAGAAACTCTTTTTTCTATTTCTGTTTTCTTTCCTTTCCCTTCTACAATTGTTGTATTGTCTTTTGTAGAAATTACTTTTCTTGCTCTTCCCAATTGAGATAATTCTATTTTTTCCATCTCCATTCCCAAGTCTTCAGAAATAACTGTTGCACCGGTAACAATAGCAATATCTTCTAAGATATCCTTCTTCTTGTCTCCAAATCCAGGAGCTTTAACCGCTAAAGCGTTAAATGTTCCTCTTAGTTTATTTACGATTAAGGTTGTTAAAGCGTCTCCTTCTAGTCCTTCCGCAATAATTAAAATATCTTTACTTCCTGTTTTAACTATTTTTTCTAAAATTGGAACAATTTCTTGAATTGATGCAATTTTTTTATCAGTTATTAAAATATATGGATCTTCTAAAATTGACTCCATCCTTTCAGGATCACTTACCATATATGGAGAAACATATCCTTCGGAGAATTGAAGACCTTTTACTACCTCTTTTTCAATTCCTAATGTTTTTGATTCTTCTATTGTTACAACACCATCTTTTCCAATTTCAGTAATTGTTTTGGCAATTAATGCTCCTAATTCTTTGTCTTCTGCAGATATTGTTGCCACCTGAGCCATTTCTTGTTCAGTTGAGATAGATTTTGAATTTTTCTTTAATTCTTTAACAATTGCTTCACAAGCTATTTCCATTCCCTTTTTAATAGCCAAAGGATTTGCTCCTGCAGTTACGTTCTTTAGTCCCTCTCTAATTAATGATTGAGCAAGTAAGGTAGCAGTAGTTGTTCCATCTCCAGCCACTTCGTTTGCTTTTTCTGCAACTTGTTTTACTATTTCTGCTCCAATATTTTCAGCCTTATCTTCTAGTTCGATTGACTTTGCAATAAAAACACCATCATTTGTTATCGTGGGAGAACCAAAAGATTCACTTAAGACAACATTTCTTCCTTTTGGTCCTAATGTAATTGTTACAGCGTCTGCAAGCTTATCAACGCCATCTTTTAATTTTCTTCTTGCCTCTTCAGAGTAATAAATTTGTTTTGCCATGTTTTTTAATCAATTATTGCTAATATATCTTCTTCTTTTAAGACTAAATATTCTTTATTGTTAATCTTAATCTCATGAGGACCGTATTTACTAAAAAGGACAATGTCGCCTTTATTTACAGACATAGGAAAAACTTTTCCTTGAGAATTAGTTTTTCCTGGTCCAACAGCAACAACTTTTCCTTGTTGTGGTCTTTCTTTTTCAGAAGATTGAGGAAGAAGAATTCCTCCTTTTGTTTTCTCTTCTCCTTTTAATTGTTCAATAATTATATTATTTAAAATCGGTTTTATGTTCATACATTTTTATCAATTATG
>CAZDVN010000015.1:0-10160 GCA_964508955.1 uncultured Candidatus Saccharibacteria bacterium | reverse complement strand
AATTGATAATATTATTATATGAAAATAATAACTGATGAAAATAAGACAGACGAAATTCTAAATAGAGGAGTAGAGGATATTATAGAAAAAGAATCTCTTAAGAAGAGGTTGCTTTCTGGTAAGAAATTAAATATTAAATTAGGAATAGATCCTACTGGACCAAAGATTCATTTAGGAAGATCAACTATTTTAATGAAGCTGAAAGATTTTCAAGACCTGGGGCATAATATAGTTTTGATTATAGGAGATTTCACTGCTCTTATAGGTGATGCTTCTGATAAAGATGTAATGAGAAAATCTTTAACCGAAGAGGATATTAAAAATAACATGAAAGAATATCTTCCTCAAATTGGAAAAGTTTTAGACTTAAAAAAAATAGAGATAAGGTATAACAAAGATTGGTTTGGAAAAATGAAGCTAGAAGAGATTCTAAAATTATCTATGAATTTTACAGCCCAGCAGATGATTCAAAGAAGAAATTTTAAAGAAAGATGGGAAGCTGAAAAACCAATCGGTCTTCACGAAACGCTATACCCATTGCTCCAAGGATATGACTCTGTTGTTGTTTCTTCAGACATAGAGATAGGAGGGTTTGATCAACTTTTTAACTTAAAAACAGGAAGGGACATTCAAAGAGCTTTTGGACAAGAACCTCAAGATATTATGACACTTAAAATGATAAATGGATTGGACGGAAGAAAGATGTCAACTTCGTGGGGAAACGTTATTAATATATTAGATGAAGCAAATGAAATGTTTGGAAAATTAATGTCTATGAAAGATGAAATGATTATTGATTATTTTGAGGGTTGCACAAGAATTCCCATGATTCAAATAGAAGAATTTAAGAATAGTTTAAATTCAAAAAAAGTAAATCCTAAAGAAATAAAAAAAATACTAGCAAAAGAAATAATTACATTTTTTCATAATGCTAAGTTGGCAGAAGAAGCGGAAAAAGAATTTGAGAATGTTTTTGAAAACAAAAAACTTCCAACTGAGATAGAAGAAATTGAGATAAAAGAAAAAGAATTAAACGTCCAAGAACTTTTAGTAAGACTATCTTTATCTAATTCAAAAAGTGAAGCGAAAAGATTAATTGAGCAGGGAGGCGTAAAAATAATTTTTAACGATAATATAGAAATTATTAAAACAGAAAATATTAGGATAGAGAAAGGAATGATTGTTCAGGTAGGGAAAAGAAACTTTAAGAAAATTGTTTAAATTTCATATTATTTGCACAGCATATGGCTAGAGCCAATGCATCAGCAGCATCGTCTGGTTTTGGTATTTTTTCTAAATTCAAAATTCGTTTAACCATTTCTTGAACTTGATTTTTTTGTGCCTTGCCATATCCAGTTACAGAGATTTTTGCTTGAAGGGGAGTAAACTCTAAAAATGGAATATTATTGCTTGAAACAGTAAAAATTATTACTCCTCTTGCTTGGCTGACTGGCATAGCAGTTTTCAAATTTTTAAAGAAAAAAAGGCTTTCGATTGAAGCCATTTCCGGTTTATATTCTTTAATAATTTCATTTAAAGAAGAATGTATTTGTTTTAATCTTTCTCCCGAGCTTTCAGAAGAGAGAGTTTTTATTGTTCCATATGTAAGACATTCAAATCGATTTCGTTCATAATTAATAATTCCAAATCCTGTAGTTGCTGTTCCAGGGTCTATCCCTAAAATAATCATAGGAGATTGCTATAAATATTTGAAACGTCTTCATGTTCTTCAAGTGCTTCAAAAAATTTCAGACATTTTTCATTTGTTTCCTCATCAACAGAAACAGTTTCATTTGGCACCCATTCTAATTCTCCAAAATCAACCTTAAGTTCTTTTTCTTCCAATTCTTTTTTAGTTTTTTCTATGTCTTCTAATTTCGTGTAAACAACAAGATTATTTTCTTCCCAAGAGATATCTTCTGCTCCAGCTTCAATAGCAATAAGCTCAGCGTCTTCTTTTGAATTGATTTCATTTATTCCTATTACTCCTTTTCTTTCAAACATCCATCTAATTGCTCCTTCGTTAACAAACTTTCCTCCTCTTTGAGTGATTAAAAGTTTTATTTCATTTAGAGATCTATTTTTATTATCTGTTATTCCTTCAATTAAAACGGCAATATTATCAGGACCATATGCTTCCATTAAGAATTCTTCATAAGAAACACCTTCTAATCCACCGGAACCTTTTTTGATTCCTTTTTCAATACTGTCGTTGGGCATATTTAATCCTTTAGCTTTTTCAACAACAGATCTTAATTTAGGATTAAAAGCTAAATCAGGCCCTCCTTCTTTTGAAGCAATAGATATTTCTTTAGAAAGCTTAGAAAACATTTTACTTTTTTTTGCGTCTTCAGCTCCTTTTTTAAGCTTTATGTTGTGAAAATGTGAATGTCCGCTCATATATATAAATATTATATTAAAAATGTTTAAATTTCAACCTTTTTATTGTAGGGGATTTTTAAATGATTATAGGCGTTTTTTGTTGCTACTCGTCCCTTAGGAGTTCTTTTTATCAATCCTTGTTGGATAAGATAAGGTTCATAAATTTCAAGAATAGTATTCTTTTCTTCTGATGTTGCTGAAGATAAAGATTGTATTCCAACAGGTCCTCCTTCAAATTTTTTAATAATAGTTTCTATTATTTTTACATCACCTGGCTCTAGTCCTAAGGAATCTATTTCTAAAAAAGAAAGACTTTCTTTGGCAATTTCTTCTGTTATTAAGTTTGTGTTTTTCATTTGAGTAAAATCTCTCACTCTTTTTAAAAGCTTATTAGCGATTCTTGGAGTAAAACGAGAACGTCTTGAAATTTCTGTTACTGCTTTGTTTTCTATCTGAATATCCAATATTTTAGAAGACCTTTTTATAATTTCTTCTACTTCTTTTAAATCATAAAATTTTAATTGAAAAATTGCTCCAAATCTACTTCTTAAGGGGGAAGATAAAAGGTCTAGTCTTGTGGTTGCTCCTATTAATGTAAAGTGAGGAAGTTTTAGCTCAAGAGTTTTTGCCATAGGACCCTTTCCTAAAATTATACTTAATTTAAAGTCCTCCATTGCCGAATATAAATATTCTTCAACGAAACGGTTTAATCTATGGCATTCATCAATAAAAAGAAAATCTCCTTCTTCAAGGTTTGTCAAAAGAGCAACTAAGTCTCCAGACTTTTCAATTAATGGAGCAGAAGTAACTTTAATTTTTGAATCCGCTTCTTTTGCAATTAAGTGTGCTAGTGTTGTTTTTCCTAGCCCTGCTCCACCATAAAAAAGAAGATGGTCTGGATTTTCTCCTCTTTTTTTAGCAGCACCAATAATAATTTTTAAATTATTTTTGATTCTTTCTTGTCCAATATAATCAGACCATTCTCTTGGTCTTAGTGTTATTTCTTGTAATTCTTCAGGGTTATTTGGTTGTTGAGAAAAGCCCTTGACAGACATTTTGCTGTGTGTTATATTATTCTGCGTAAGATTAAAGAATGATTTTTGAACTGGGGGGAAAGGAAATTTTTCTAGTTAATGGGTAATTTGGTTTCGACTGGGTTATTCCTCAAAAAATTTCTTGACTTAGCCCTATCCGCTAACGAAGACCCCCAGTTCAGGAATTATTCTTAAAGCCCTTAAAAGGGCTTTTTGTTATCCAACAACTTTTTTAATTTCTTCCATTGTTGTTATACCATTTAAAACTTTTATAAGGCCATCTTGTTTCATCGTAGTCATTCCTTTGCTAATAGCCATTTTTTGAATTGCTGAAGCTGAGGGGCCGGTTAAAATAAAACTTTCTATTTCATCGTCAAAAATCATTGCTTCAAAAATACCTACTCGTCCTTTATATCCTGTGAAATTACAATGCTTGCATCCTTGAATTTCTGCAATTTCAGTATCTTTGCTTATTGGAGGGACATTAACATTATTAGAAATATTTTTTAATTCTTCTTGCATTATGGCTAATTCTTCTATTGATATTTTTTTCATTTGTGCGCAAAGAGGGCAAACTTTTCTTATTAATCTTTGAGCAATAGCAGTGTTTATTGCAGGAGATATATTCGTTGCAACTTCTCCTAACGCTTGAAATCTGGAGATTGTTCCAGAGGCATCGTTAGCGTGGATGGTACTTAAGACTAGATGTCCAGTTAAAGCAGCCTGAAGAGAGATAGAGGCTGTTTCAAGGTCTCTTATTTCTCCAACAAGAATGGCATCAGGGTCTTGCCTTACGATTGATCTTAACCCTGCGGCAAAAGTGTATCCCTTGTTAGGGTTTACTTGTGTTTGAGAAATTCCATCTAAATGATATTCAATAGGATCTTCAATCGTTATAACTTTTATTTCTGGATTTCTTATTTTTTTCAAAAAAGCATAAAGAGTGGTTGTTTTTCCTGATCCAGTAGGTCCCGTAACAATAATCATTCCATTTGGCCTTTGAGCTTCTTTTATAAATATTTCATAAATATCTTTTCTTAGTCCTAAATCTTCAAGACTTATTAAATTCTTAGGATTAAGAATTCTCATGACAATGGTTTCTCCATGTTCAGTGGGAAGGGTAGAGGCTCTTATTTCTATTTCACCAGACTGATTAAAGATTACAGAAAATCTTCCATCTTGAGGCTTGTCGTTAATGTTTAATTTTAATCCTGATAAAAGCTTTATTCTTGAAACTAAATTTTTGTGTTGCAAAACATTAAAAGTAAATATTTCTTGCAAAACTCCATCAATCCTAGCTCTTAAAACAGAACCTTTTTCAAGGGCTTCAAGGTGTATGTCTGAGAAATTAAGCAAAACAGACCCAGACATAATATTTTTTAATAAGAAAGAAACATCTTTATTCACAGAAGCATCAATTTGATTTTTTAGTCCTGGAATATCTTTGATATTCTTTTCGAGTTCTTCTTGTAGAATTTTTTCTATTTTTATTTTGTTTTTTGTTGTGTCCATTTTTTAATTTAAAAAAGATAGTAATTTTTCTTTAGCAATATCTAATTCGTTTTCTTCTGTTAGGAATATTCCACCTTTTTCTTTATATGCTCCCTTGAAATTAGAATTGATTTTTTCTTGTATGTGTTTTTTATTAGAATAAAAAAGTCCTTTCACTGAAAGAGGAGAAGTGCGACTTTCCCATAGGATAAAGAAAGTAGGAAGATTAAGAAAGTTCTTTAATTTATCAACCACGAAACTTAAATCTTTTGATGTTGCATTATTTTTAGTAAAGCTTTGTTCTGGAATTGTTGATATGTAGACATTGTTTTCAAAAACAAGATTTTTCAAAACAATCTCTAGTAAATTATTTTTAAAAGAATTTCTTGAAAAAAGATTAAGTTTCCCACCATTTTTTAGAAGCCACCTAATTGTTGAAACTTTCTTTTCATTGTCAGATTTTTTATTAGAAAAAGATAATCCATAAAGAAGAAAACTGTCTGCCTCTTCATTTTGATATTGTCCAATTTCTTTTAGTATACAAGCAACGCTTTGAGATATTGATTGATTATCTTTTATCATATTTATCTCTCCATAGTTTTGATTGTTTAAGTTATTATCAATGTTTATTATCGTACAAGAATATAATTGGTCAGCGGTTTCTTTACAAAGATTTTCAACATCTCCAAATTCTTCTATTCCTAAAGTAAAAAGAATATCATAATTAGAGTTGCTGGATAAGGGTGACTCTCCAGAGATAACTTTATAGGAAAACTTATCATCAGAAGCATCTTTATCTTTAGGAGTTAGATAAAGTGCAATTCCTTTATCTTTTTTTTCGTAATAAACTTCTGAAACTTCTCCTTCAAAAGAAATTTTAAATTTTTTTGAAGACCTGTTTCTGATAAAACCTTGTATTTTAGGGGAGACATCTTCTGTCGGGAAATAAACGTTTTTGCCAGAGCTTCTTAGCGCAAAAAAAAGAGCTAACGCAGCTCCTATCGTGTCATCATTTGCATTATTTTTAGTTAAAATACCTATGTTTTTGGCACTTTCTAAAGCGGTTTTTATATTTGATTCTTGCATATGCTACAATTTATTTTAATGTATTAAAGTTCAAAAGTCAATTTAAAAATGCCTTGCTATCCCTTATTCAATATTATACAATCTATTATGTATGGAATATTTATCAGAAAGCTTAGAAGAAACAAAAGAAATAGCTGAAAACATAGCAAAAGAATTAAAAAAAGAGAGGATATTTGCTCTTAGGGGAGAACTGGGAGTAGGAAAAACGGCTTTTATTCAAGGATTTGCTAAAGGCTTGGGAATATCTGAAAATATAAAAAGCCCAACTTTTGTTTTGATGAACAAGTTTTGCCTTAAAAAGAAAAGAAATTTTTATCATTTTGATTTTTATAGAATAAAAAACAAAAAAGAAGTTCAAAGCCTTTCCCTAGAAGATATTTTTTCAAATAAAGATAATATTATTTGTATTGAATGGCCAGAGAGGATAAAAAGCATTTTGCCAAAAGATACGGTATATATAAAAATAAAAATTTTGGGAGAGAATAAAAGAAAAATAATATATGGAGAATAAAGAAAATTTTATTATTATTGACGCAAACTCAGTTATTCATAGAGCTTTTCATGCTCTTCCCCCTTTAAAGACTAAAGATGGATTGATTGTGAACGCTGTCTATGGTTTTCTTTTAGTTCTTTTTAAGCTTTTGAAAGAACTAAATCCTAAATATTTTGTTGCCTGTTTTGATCTTCCTCAGCCAACTTTTAGGAAAAAAATATTTAAGGAGTATAAAGCTCAAAGAAAAAAAGCTCCTCAAGAATTATATGATCAAATTCCAATCATTAAAGAGGTGTTAAAAAAATTTAATGTTCCTGTTTTTGAAAAAGAGGGATTTGAAGGAGATGACTTGATAGGGACATTAACGAATTTTTCTAAAGATAAGAACATTAAAAACATTGTTGTGTCTGGAGATATGGATAATTTTCAATTAATTAACGAGAATACTTTTGTATATTTTTTAAATAAAGGCGTAAAGAATGCTTTATTATTTGATGAAGCATTAGTTAAAGAAAAGTATGAAGGCTTAGCCCCTGAGCAATTGATAGACTTTAAAGGACTTAGAGGAGATGTCTCAGATAATATTCCTGGAGTAAGGGGAATAGGAGAAAAGACGGCATTGAAATTAATAAAAGATTTTGGGGGGATTGATAATCTTTACGAAAAAATAGAAAAAAAAGAAGATTACTTGGGAGAAAAAATAAGAGAAAAACTAATTAATGGAAAGGAAGAAGCTATTTTGAGTAAACAGCTTTCAGAAATAAAAAAAGATGTCCCTATAGAAATTAATATTAATAATTGTAGGTGGGGAGAATATCAAGAAGAAGAAGTTTTAAAAATGTTAAAAGATTTTGGGTTTAATAGTTTAATTAAAAATATAAAAACAACAGAAAATTCAATTGGTGAAAATTTAAAGCTATGGTAAAATAAGCCTATGGAAGAATCTTTAACAAAAACAGACGAATTAAGAAGAGTAAGAGCAGCGCTCTTAAACATTTTAGAAGATACGGACGAGTTGAGAAGAATTGCCGTTGATGAAAAAAATAAAACAATGGTAATTATAGAAAACCTTACTGACGGGGTAATTCTTCTTAATAAAGAAAATAAAATTGAAATTATTAACTCTCCAGCTCTAGATTTTTTATCGATTAGGAAGAAAGAAATTACTGGAAAGTATTTGGTTGATTTTTTACTAAAAGAAGAATTTTCTCAAGTAAAAGAAGCTTTAATTGATGAAGACAAAAAAAGAATAAAAAGTGTCTACAAGAAAGAAGTTTTAATTGGAAACGGTCTTTTTGTTGAGATTACGTCTGTTCTATTAAAAGACGAAAAAGAAGAAAAAGGATTTTTAGTAGTTATTCATGATGTAACTAAAGCTAGCCTTGTTGAAAAAATGAAAACAGAATTTGTTTCTATTGCCGCTCATCAATTAAGAACTCCTTTGTCAGCAATCAAGTGGACAGTCGGCATGATCTTAGATGGAGATGTTGGAGAAATAAATGAAGAGCAAAAAGACTTGCTTGAAAAGACTTATATTAGCAACGAAAGAATGATTCATTTGATTAATGACCTTTTAAATGTTACTAGAATTGAGGAAGGTAGGCTTTTATATAACCAAGAAAGGGGTCAGTTGGAAAAATTGACAGAAGAAATTCTTAGCGGTTTTGAAGAAACATTAAAGATGAAAAATATATCTTTAGAGATTAAAAAATCAGAAGAGGTCTTGCCAAGCGTAAAATTTGATAAAGAAAAAATGAGTCTTGCTCTGCAGAACTTAATAGAAAATGCAATAAAATATACTCAAAACAATGGAAGTATTAAAATTTTCTTGGAAAAAGATGAAAAAAATGTTACTTTTAAGATAAAAGATTCTGGAGTGGGCATTCCTAAAAATCAGAGAGAAAGAATCTTTTCAAAGTTTTTTAGGGGAGAAAATGTTGTTAAAATGGAAACAGAGGGAACTGGACTTGGACTTTATACAACTAAAAATATTATAAATGCTCACAAAGGAGAGATATGGTTTGAGCCTGATGAAAACAAGGGAACAACTTTTTATTTTACAATTCCAATAATGAAAAATAATTAAAAAAATATGATGAAAAAAATATTGCTAATTGAGGACGACAAGTTTTTAAGAGAATTAATGACAAAGAAGCTTTTTAATATGGGGTACGATGTCGTTTCAGCTATTAATGGAGAAAGTGGTCTTTCTATGATTAAAGAATCAAGTCCAGACTTAATTCTTTTAGACCTTATTCTGCCTGGAATGAATGGATTTGAAGTATTAGAAAAAGCCAAAAAAGATTCTGAGATAGCAAGTATTCCAATAATTATACTTTCTAATTTGGGGCAAAAAGAGGACATAGAAAAAGGAATTAGTTTGGGTGCTATAGATTTTTTAGTAAAAGCTCACTTTACTCCACAGGAAATAACTAATAAGTTAAAAACTATTTTAGGATAATGCCAGAATTACCAGAAGTAGAAACTATAGTTAGAGACTTAAGAAAAGAAATTGTCGGTAGATCTTTCGTTGATGTTTGGACTGATACTGAAAGCTTAATAAAAAAAGACAACTTCATTTCTTTCAAAAAAAATATAGTTGGAAGAAAGATTATGAGCATAGAGAGGAGAGGAAAAAATATATTGATTGGCCTAGATGATGATAATATTTTATTAATTCATCAAAAATTATCAGGACATCTTCTCTTGGGGAATTGGAAATTTAAAGATAATATTTTAGTAACTCCTGAGGGCCCTCTTTCAGATGATCCAATGAATAGATTTGTGCACGTAATTTTTTATCTAGACAATAAGGAGCAATTAGCTCTTTCGGATTTAAGAAAATTTGCAAAAATAGCATTTCTTAATAAAAGTGAAGTTGAGGAAGAACTTAGTAATCTTGGCCCAGAGCCACTAGAGGATGATTTTACTTTTGAAAAATTTAAAAACTTATTTATTAAGAAGAAAGGAAAAATAAAACAAGTTTTAATGGATCAAGCTTTTATTGTTGGAATAGGAAATATATATGCATCAGAAATTCTTTTTAAATCAAAAATTTATCCTGAAGAAAAAATAGAAAACTTAAAAGAAGGTGACTTTAAAAATATTTACAACGCAACTAGAAATATTCTCAACGAGTCAATCAAATTAAAGGGAGATAGTTTTGCAGACTTTAGAACTATTTATGGAGAAAAAGGAGGTTTTCATAATATGCTGAAAGTTTATCAAAGAAAAGGAAAAGATTGCGTAATCTGTGGAACAAAAATAGAAAGAATTAACCTAGGAGGAAGGGGCTCTTTTTTCTGTCCTAATTGTCAAAAAAGAAGATGATAATACTTTTACATGGAAAAGATACTTACAGAACAAGAGCAAAAGCTGAAGAACTTATTGATACTTATATTAAAAAAAATAAAAGTAAATTTGGTTTAACTCGCTTAAACAGTAAGAGTTCTTTTGAGGAATTAGAAAAAGAGATGTTTCTTGTTTCAATGTTTAAAGAAAAAAAACTTATAATTTTTTCAGATTTTTTTTCGAATGCAAAATTAAAAGAAAGTGTTTTAAATAATATTAAAAAATTTAAAGAATCAGAAAATATTCTTCTTTTGGTAGAAAATGTACTAATTTTAAAAAAAGAAAAATTCCATAAGTACTTTGATAAAGTTCAGAAATTTGAT
>CAZDVN010000014.1:0-10753 GCA_964508955.1 uncultured Candidatus Saccharibacteria bacterium | reverse complement strand
AATTTAAGTTCATTTTCGATATTGGACCAATTAATGGTTCTAAACTTGTCTAATGGGGGGGGTAAATTATAATTTGTATAATAATAAAATAAAAAATATGAAAAAACAAACAATTGGTATTATTATAACTGTTTTTGTAGTTCTTTTAGCAGGAGTTTTTCTTTTGATAAAAATAAATAATGATCAAAAAGCAACCACAGAAAAGAGAATTGTTAATAGCCAATTGATAGATAAAGAATGGAGATGGGTTTTAACAGCAATGAGCGACAATACAAAGATTCTTCCGATTCAAAGAGATATTTTTATGATTAAATTTAACGAAAAAGGAGAATTTAACGGAATAACTGATTGCAATTCTTTTTTTGGGGAATATGAAGTAGGTGAAAGTAGTATAATTTTTTCTAAAATTGCCTCAACTAAAATGTATTGCGAGGAATCACAGGAGCAAGATTTTATTGCGACACTAAATGAAGCTGAAGAGTTCAAGTTTGATGAAAGTGGTAACCTTGTTCTTCTTTTGAAACTCAATTCTGGATTAATGATCTTTAATTAACAAAGAATCTAAAGTTAGTTAGAATAGACTGGAGACAGTCTATTCTTTTATTTTAAGATTACCCCTAAGCATAGCGTTATGTCTCAGATTATGTGCTATAATATAAACATAATTAATAATAGATAATATAAATATGAAAAAGCAAACAGTTGGTATTCTTATTGCTGTCTTAGTAGTTTTAGCCGCAGGAGTTTATCTTTTTATAGAAGTAAACAATGTTAAAAATACTGCCAAAGAAACAAATAATATTACAGAAGATCAGGTTGTGGAAAATAAATTAGTAGGAAAAACTTGGACATGGGAGCGAACATTATTGAATGATGAAACAGGTGTTTTTCCAAAAGAAAAAGAAGCATTTACAATTACATTTAATGAAGGAGGAGAATTTAACGGAACAACTGATTGCAATCTTTTCTTTGGACAATACGAAGGGAATCTAGTTTTTTCTAATGTGGGTATGACTGAAATGTATTGTGAAGGATCACAGGAGCAATATTTTATTGGAACATTAAATGAAGTTCAAAAATATATGTTTGATGAAGATGGAAATCTTGTATTACTTTTAAAGCTTGACGCTGGCTCAATGATTTTTAATTAATAAGAACCTTGTTCCATTATAAAAAATAGACTGGAAACAGTCTATTTTTTGGAGAGGAACGAGTAACATTTTTTTATATATATTTTAAATTATGTGTTATAATACAAATATAATTAATAATAAATAAAAAACTATGGAAAACAACAAAGAAGAAACATTAAAAGAAGAATCTTTTAGTATGCCAAGGATTGGAGACAAAGCGCCTTCTTTTGTAGCCAATACTACTCAAGGAGAAATTAAGTTTCCGGAGCAATTTGAAGGAAAGTGGTCTATTCTTTTTAGTCATCCTGCTGACTTTACGCCAGTTTGTACATCTGAATTTATTACATTTGGTGCATTGGAAGAAAAATTCAAAGCAGCTAATTGTAATCTTATAGGAGTTTCAATTGATGGCCTTTATTCACACATTGCTTGGCTTAGAACAATTAAAGAAAAAATTGAATACAGGGGAATGAAGAATATAGAAATCAACTTTCCTTTGATTGATGACGTTTCAATGAATGTAGCTCATAAGTATGGGATGGTTCAACCAGGAGAAAGTGAAACATCAGCTGTTAGAGCAGTATTCTTTATTGATCCAAAGGGAACTGTTAGAGCTATTATTTACTATCCATTAAGTCTTGGAAGAAACTTTGATGAAATATACAGAGCACTTATTGCCATGCAAACAGCTGATGCCTTTAAGATTGCTACTCCAGCTGATTGGCAACCAGGAGATGATGTTATTGTTTCACCAGCTGGTTCTTGCGGTGTTGCTAAAGAAAGAATGGAAGGTAAAGACGTAGACAATTGTCAGGATTGGTTCTTCTGTACTAAGAAAATCAGCAAGGATGAGGTTGAAAAAGCAATTAAACAATAATTTGGCAAAGCTAAACAATTGGAAGAATTACATTGTAATTCCAATTGTTTTGTTTTTGTTATTATTTGTTTTGTTTCTTTCAACTGAAAGGAAAAGTGAAATTAATATTGAAGAAGAAATTAAGTCTCAAACAGACCCCTATAAAGAAATCATTGGAGGAGCTCCAACAAGAGGACCAAATAATGCGAAGGTAACAATTATTGAATATTCTGATTATTTTTGTCCTCCTTGCCTTCCTTTGTATGAAGATGTGCTTGAACCAATACTTGAAAAGTATGATGGTAAAATTAGATTTGCATCAATCCAAGTTAATACTTTGATGGATCTTGGATATTCTTCGGTTCATGCCTCTTATTGTGCAAAAGAACAAGATAAGTATTGGGAGATGCATAAAAAATTAATTGAAAGGATAAGACCTTTTGTTAATAGGGAAAAGAGTTGGGAACTTTATGAAGACATGATGGAAGTATCAAAAGAGGGAACTCCAGAGTATTTTACAGAAATGTCAAAAACAATTGAGGGAATTAATCTAGAACAATTTTTAGAATGTGTAAAATCAAATAAATACTCAGATAAGATTGTCGAAGAAACATCAAGGTTCCAAAGACTTGGTTTTGATGGTGTTCCAGTAATAATTATTAACGGAAAATATTTTGCAGGTAATCCAACAAAAGAAAACTTAATCAGAATTATTGATAATGAGCTTAAGGATTAAATAACAATAAAGAAATCGAAGAATAATCCCGAAAGGGATTTTTTGGTTTAGTAATTTGATTGTTAGAGTAAAATAATGTAGTATGTTTGTGGAAAGACTTAAAGTCTTCCTTGAAAAGAGAAGATAAAATGAAATTAGATTATCTTGTAATCCCTGAAAAAAACCTCTTAAATGGAGAGGTAAAATGCATTACTGTCTTAACGACACCTTTTAAGCTTCAAGCAGAATTGGTTCAAATAGCAGAATCTATTGCTAAGATATACAGCCAATCTGAAGTGAGCGTAGTTGTTTCAGTAACAGAACAAGAAGATGTAAGAAATGAAAATGTGCACCTGGCAGCCTTTACGGCATTTTACCTAGGAGAAAATACTTACTTCTCTTGTATTGCAAAAAAAGATGGCGAAATTGTCATTGAAAAAGAAAAAGCATTATCTCAAGGTAAAGTGCTTTTTCTGATGAACCCAGAGACAACATTCTCAATTGAAGAAATTTTTGATTTTTTGGCGCTAAAAGACGCTAAGCCTGTTGGCATTGTAAACATCAATTTCAATTTTTAACAAAACCCATTTTTATTTTAAAGGATTAACGACTCCTAAAAAGTCGTTTTTTTATTTGCTTTTTTGATAGATTGATGTAATATGACCGTGGAAAGGCAATGTGCCTTACTTAAAAAGGAGAAATGTATGATTGACAAATACTTAGACGAAAAGGGAATAAAGTATAGTAAAATTTATACAAACAAAGAATATGTTCGACTATTTCCACATGAGATTGCTATATGGATAATGAAAGGGAAAAAAGCAGATGCAGTTATTTTTCCTATACTGAAACGTAATTTTTATCCTGCGGCAATAGCATCCTCTATAGATAAAATTATTGCGGGAGAAGAGACACCAGAATTTAAAACGTGCTGTTTCTGGCTTCAGAGAGATGGTGGTTTTGTAATTAAACCTTTTAAAAAACAATTTAGAAATTACAAAAAGGCCATTGTGGTATTAGAAGAAACAGACATTATTATGGATTTAATTCCAAAGATATTGAAATTGACTGAGGAGCTTAATATTAATATTCTTAGTTTTGCAATAATATCAGGATTGAAAGAAGAAGAATGAAAAAGGTCTAACGACACCTTCAAAGTCGTTTTTTTATTTGTTTTTTTTGATAAATTGAGATAGGATAGTTGTGGAAAGGTGCAGAGCCTTCCTTGAAAAAGAGGTAGAAATGGAAATCGAAAAAAGTTGGTTATTTGATGTTTCAGATAAAGACTCTATTGGCGCACTAGAGCGTTGTTTCATAATTTGTACAACTTCTAAAAGTCTTTTTTCTTTTTCGGATGAAATTGCTATAAAGATAGCCAAGATCTTTGAGAAAGAAGAAGTGGAGGCAGTCGTTGCTTATACTGATGAAGACATTTTCGTTCACGATGAATGTATGGTCCTTTCTGAATACGTGGCATTTTTCTTAGGAGAAAACGCTCCGGCCGTTTTTACAGAAAAAGAAAATGAAAAACTTGTCATTAAAAAAGATTATGAACAGATAATCTCAGGAAAAAGAGTGCTTGTTTTCCAGGACTCTATCAACATTGAAAAGCCAGATCAAGAAATTTTAGAATTACTTGCATCTATTGGTTGTGATGTCATTGGATTTGGCATCATCGTTGACTACGAAAAAGTAAGCATAGAGAAACTTTTCACTAAAAGCTTAAAAACCTTTTTCTAAAAGGTATAACGACAAATCCAATGTCGTTTTTTTATTTGAGTTTTTGAAAAATTCATGTAATATGATTGTGGAAAGGCGCAAAGCCTTCCTTGAAAAAAGAGGTTTTAAGATGGATATTAAAAAAAAGAAAGAGGAAAATGATGGATCAATTCACATTTCCAAGAAATCTGTTCCTGGAATAGGAAAATGTATTGGATTTGTCTTGACGTCAAAATCTTTTGAATCAAACCTTCCTAGATTTGTTCAGCTAATAGAGGAAGCATTCTTACCTAAAAATTGGGAAGTAGTCATTATTTATAACGATCAACTTTCTTCTTTTCCCAAAGAAAGATGTGAAGCTTTTCTTGAGGAGTTAGAGGCTTTTGGCTATTACGTTAAAAAAACATGCTTTGGGCTTATTATAGAGGGAAAACCCAAGATAAGTTTTGCAAGGAGGCGAGTAATATTGCTAAGATTAGCTACTCCCGATGACCTTCCCTTTACGGAAGACTTAGAAAAGCCAAGCTTTGCAATATCGGGCCTAATTGAAAGGGAAGGGGCAGTGATTGTCGGCTTTGTCACTATGATAGTCATAGAGTAGCGGAGATATCCAAAAGCTATTCCCGGCAACTTGCTTTTTAAAACAGAGTATTGTATTATGTTTATGGAAGGACTTCGGTCCGACCTTGACACAAAGGATAAGTTTCTCCTAAAAGAACAAAAAAACAAATCTGCTTAAGAGCAGAAACTTATCCAAAAGGTCCAACGACACCTCAAGTCGTTTTTTTATTTGATTTTTTTAATAAATTAATGTAGTATATTCGTGGAATGACTTCGGTCTGACCAAGATGAGCTTCTCTCAAAGAAAAAAACACACAACTTAAAGCGAGAGAAGCTTAATCAAAAAAAGGTTTAACGACGCCATCAAGGTCGTTTTTTATTTGACTTTAAATCCCTTTTATGATATAGTCAGAACATAATCAAATAGATTCGAATCTCCATTGTTCCTATAGTAAGTGGCTTGAGAGAAATCGAGTCACTTATTTTAATATGAACACAACAACAAAAGAAGAGCAATTGGCCCCAACGGAGGCCCCATTGCTAAAAACAAAATTTTCTGATTTAGGTATTAACCCGCAAATATTAAAAACATTGCAAGGGCTTAATTTAGATATACCAACACCGATTCAATGCCAAGCTATCCCAATAGCCCTAGAAGGTTCTGACCTTGTTGGTATTGCTCAAACGGGAACAGGCAAGACCTTTGCCTTTGGTATTCCAATGCTCCAAAAGATTATTAAGGAAAGAGGACAAGGATTAGTTATAGTTCCAACTAGAGAACTAGCTTTTCAAGTATCCGAAAGTCTTAAAACAATTTCAAAAAACCTAAATTTTAATATAGCTACGATTATAGGAGGAGAGAATATTGGAAAACAACTTTTTTCTTTAAGAAGAAATCCTCAAATCATAATTGCAACACCAGGAAGATTGATAGACCATTTGAAAAGGAGAACTATTAAATTAGACTATGTCAAAACGCTAGTTTTAGACGAAGCAGACATGATGTTTGATCTTGGTTTTACTCCTCAGATTGAAGAAATATTAAAACAGGCTCCAAAAGAAAGACAAACAATGTTATTTTCTGCAACAATGCCTCCTGAAATAGCTAGATTAACTGCTAAGCATTTAAAATTACCTATTAGGATAGAAGTGGCTCCTCAGGGAACAACAGCTGAAAATATTGAACAGGAAGTTCTTGTTGTTAGACCTAGCGAGAAGTTCTCTTATTTAGAGAAAATTATTAAAGAAAACGAAGGGTCAATATTGGTTTTTGTTAGAACTAGATATAGTGTGAAAGATATTAGAAGAAAGCTTGTTTCCCTTGGTCATAATGCAACAGAAATACATTCTGAATTATCTTTAGTCCAAAGAAGAAGATCATTAGACTCTTTTAAGTCTAAAAGAAATAGAATTATGGTTGCAACTGACGTAGCAGCTAGAGGATTAGATATTAATGGAATTGAGCTTATTGTTAACTATGATTTACCTGATGCTTCTTCTGACTATGTTCATCGTATTGGTAGGACAGCTAGAGCTGGTAAAAGTGGAAAAGCAATATCTCTTGCAAGCCCTACTCAATTGAAAAATATTAGAGACATTGAAAGCTTAATCAAAACAACTCTTAACGTTACAGAACATGTTAAGTTAGAAGCTATTTCCTCACATAAATCATCAAGAGGACGCAGAGGTTCTAACTTTGGAAGACGAGGAAGTGGAAGGCCAGCAAGTTTTCATAGTCGCAGAAAAAGGTTTTAATAACGGTCCCTCTTTAAGGGGGATTTTTTTATTACTTTAAATATGGTATATTATATCTAATGGAATCAAATTGATTTATCTAGTTTTATCGGTTTAGTTCTTATTTTTTTTAATTATGGAAGATTGTATTTTTTGTAAAATTATAAAAGGAGAGGTTCCTTCCTATAAGATTTATGAAGATGATTTTGTCTTTGCTTTTTTAGATATTAATCCTTTAGCCAAAGGACATACTTTAATTATTCCTAAAAAGCACAAGAAAGATATTTTTGAAGTAGAGGATTTAGATAAAATTGCTATTGTTACAAAATTTATTTCTAAAAAAATTAAAGAAGTTTTAAACTGTGAAGGGATAAATATTTATCATGCTAGCGGAGAAGCGGCTGGACAAACAGTTTTTCATTTTCATGTCCATATAATTCCAAGAAACAGGGGAGACGATATTAACTTCTCTTCTATGAAAGGAATTAAAATGGAGAAAGAAGAATTTGAAAATCTTTTAATTAAATTGAAAATAGAAGAAAAAATCATATGATTAAAAAAATAAAGAAAAAACCAGTTATTGTTAAAAAAGAGATTAAAAAGGAAAGTGATCCCAATTTGAAGAAAATAAGGATTAAAATTATTGGAGTTGGAGGAGGAGGAGGAAATATTGTCTCTGAATTATCTAAAAAACTTAAAGATTTTTCAGCTCAAAAGGTTGATTTTTTGGCAGTTAATACGGATAGTCAAGCATTAAGTTCTTTGCCTAAAAAATTGAAGACATTTTCTTTTGGAAGCAACCTAACCAAGGGATTGGGAACTGGAAGAAATTTTGAAGTAGGAGAGAAAGCAGCTATTGAAGACATTGAAAAAATAAAAGAATTATTCTCTGACGAAAGAGATTTATATATTTTCATTTCATCTCTTGGGGGAGGAACAGGAACAGGAGCTACTCCAATTTTAACTAAAATAGCTGAAGATATGGGGCTAACTACTATTGGGATATTTACAACTCCTTTCTTGTTTGAGGGTAAGAAAAAGATGGACGCATCTTTAAAGGCATTAGAAAAAATAAAAGAAAACCTTAATGCATATATGGTTTTGCCCAACGAAAAGATATTCTTATTAGCCAAAGAAGACATATCTTTTACAGATGCTCTTAGTCTTTTAAATGCTCGTTTATCTGAATCTATGGAAGGATTGTTAAGGACAGTTTACTCTCCAGGGTTAATTAATATTGATTGGGCAGATATTAAAACAATACTTGAAGGAAAGAAGAAAATAGCATATCTTAATTTTGCAAGAGTTAAGACAGGGCAAGACATAGAAGAGATTGCTAAATTGTTACTAAAAAGTTCAATTCTTGAATATCATTTTGAAAATGCGGATAATGTAATGTTTAATGTTGAGTCTTCTAAAAGCTTGTCGCTTCAAATGCTTTCTCAAATAAGTGAAAAGATAAGTGAATTATCTCCTAACGCTAAAATAATATTTGGCTTGACTCAAAATGCAAAGTTTAAAAACGAAATAAGAATCACAGTTTTTGCAACAGCAGGAGAAAAGGAAGAAAAACCAAAAAAGAAAAGACAACCCAAGAAGATTGTTAAGAAAATAAATAAAGTTAAAGAAGAAAAAATAGAAAAAGAAATTGAGAAAGAAGTTGAAGTAAGAAGAACCGCGCTAGATATAAAAGAAGACGAAAGAAAAAAAGAAAAAGAAGAAGATGACGAAGAAAAAATATATGAAATTCCAGCATTTTTAAGAAAAAATAAAAAATGAAACAAAAAAAACAAACAGTAAAAAAAGCAATATTTCCCGTAGCTGGAATGGCTACAAGATTTTTACCTTTATCAAAGGTTATAAGCAAAGAGTTTCTGCCTTTAGTTGATAGACCTTTAGTTAATTATACGGTTGACGAGGCTTGTCTTTCTGGGATTGAAGAAATTCAATTTGTAGTTAGGAAAAACCAAAAAGACGTGACAAGTTATTTTAAGACGGATGTCGAACTAGAGAAAAAACTTTTAGAGAGAGATAAAAAAGAAGAACTTGAATCATTAAAAAAATTAGGAAAAATTATTGAAAAAATTAAATTTTCTTCTGTCGTTCAAAAAAGTCCCAAAGGAGATGCAAATGCTATATATGAAGCTAGGGAATTTGCCGGAAGAGAGCCTGTTGGGGTTTTCTTTTGCGATGATGTGATTCATTCTAACTTTAAAGAAGATCCAGGATTTGCTCAATTGATGGAAGTGTTTTCAACTTGTCAGAGACCAGTGGTAGCTCTTAAGAAATTACCACCAGACAAACTTTCAAGCTATGGAGTGGCAGATGTAGAAAAGATAGCTAATGGATTTTACAAAATTAAAAGAATGGTTCAAAAACCAAAAGAAAATGCTCCTTCTGATTTAGCAGTTTTAGGGAGAATGATTATAACTCCTGATGTTTTTGATTACCTAGAAGCAGACAAAACATTAAGAGACGGTGATACTTCTATTGTCCATGCTTTAGGAAAAATGGCAGAAGAAGGTAAGGCTATTTATGGTTATGAAATAAAAGGTGATTGGTTAGAATGTGGAGATAAAATGCTTTGGTTTAAATCATTTTTAACGTTAGCTCTTGATCATCCAGAATACGGTCCTAAAATAAAGGAATTTATTAAAAACATTAAGATATAATGAATTACGATTTGGTTATCATTGGAGGAGGTCCTGCTGGGATAACTGCGGCTATTTATTCATCTAGGCAAAAATTAAAAACTCTTGTTATCGCTAAAGAGATTGGAGGGCAAATGTCCCATAAGGCGGTAGATATAGAGAACTATCCTGGATTTGATAAAATATCAGGCTTTGATTTGATTTTAAAAATGGAAAGTCAAATGAAAGATAAGGGCGCAGAAGTTTTATCTGAAGAAGTTATTAGTCTACAAAAAGATAATGATAGTTTTTCAATTTTAACCAAAGAAGGGAAAAATATTACTTCTAAAATAGTAATAATTGCGACAGGAGCTGAACCAAGAAGATTAAATGTTTTAGGAGAAAAAGACTTTCTAGGCAAAGGAGTGAGCTATTGCTCTACTTGCGATGGTCCATTGTTTGGGAATAAAGATGTAGCAATTATTGGGGGCGGAGATGCGGGATTTGAAACGGCTATTTTTTTAAAAAAATATGCTAAAAATATATATATACTTGAATTTGGTTCTGAAGTTAAAGCAAGCTTAGAAAATCAAGAAAAAGCAGAGGGAATAGAGGTAATAACTTCTGCGCAATTAAAAGAAATAAAGGGAGATAAACTGGTCAATCAAATTGTCTTTGAAGATAGGGCAAGTGGAGAAGAAAAAACCCTTAATGTTAAAGGAGTTTTTGTTCAAGCAGGATATATCCCAGCAACTGATTTTTTAAAAGATTTAGTTGAATTAAATGAAAGAAAAGAAGTAATCGTTAATTTTGAAACTTTTGAAACTAAAACGCCAGGACTTTTTGCTGTTGGTGATGTAAATTGCGGAAAGATGAAGCAAATTGTTATTGCCTGTGGTCAAGGAGCTCAAGCGGTGCTTCATGCTTGTAAGTATTTTAATTAGGAATATATATTGGAAGAGTAAACGTAAATATTGCCCCTTGGGCATTTTTTTTGTTTTCGAATGATATTTTTCCTTTGTGTCCTTCAATTATTTTTTTAGAGATATAGAGACTTATTCCGGAGCCATCTTGGTGTATGTTTGGAGCGTTTACACCTCTTGAGAATTTATGAAAAATTATTTCAGAATCTTCCATTGAAATACCACTTCCAGAATCTTCTATTTTAATTTTTAAATATTTTTCATTTTTTTCATAGAGAATATTTATTTTCCCTTTTGAACTATAAAAAATAGAATTATCTAGTAAGCTTGAGATAACATAAGTTATTCTTTCTTCGTCGCACCATAAATCAGGTAAATCAAAGTCAGGTTTTTTTGTCGTTATCTTTAGTGTTTTTCTTTCTGAGGAGATTAACTCTCTTTTTTCTTTAATAATTTTATTTATTAATTTATTTATATTTACT